>JAJZYC010000223.1 GCA_021806125.1 bacterium | reverse complement strand
TTTATCCCCCCCCCCGAAAAATCGAACAAAAGAAGGAATCTTCGTCAATAAAAGTTAAAACCTGTCTTAATGTTTTACAGAATACCCCTGTTTTAATTTATTTATCGGTATTAATTTAATAGAGATTTGCAATGAATCTTCAAAAATTAAAATTTATTAAATCAAAAACATTTTTATTGGGCATTATTATTTTGGCCATATACATTCTTACCTCCATAATTATTTTTAATTTTGTTATTTTGAAAATGGAAAAGGATATGGATGTCGATAATAATATTCAGCTAAAAATCGTAAAACTTTCGAGCAGTATCGGGCAAACTATTAAATCGGCGCAGGATGTAGTCTATTTTTCGCAAAAAAAAGGTAAAGATAAAGAATTAAAATCGTCTATTTTAAGGTTGAATTTTTTAATAAACCGCACAAACAAAAGATTTAAAACATTAAATAAGTATATTAAAAAAGTTCCTTTTTTCCAAAAAACTATCCTTTCCTATGAAAAAAAGGCATATTATAACTGGAAAAATTTAATAGTCCCTATTCTTATCAGGCTTATAATCCACCATAAAATCATGGCAAAAGAAGCATTCTTGGAACCTTTATTCATTAACATGTATAAAGCCGCTCCAAGTTATGCCCCTATGATGGAATCGGGATTCGAGCACCGCATTAAAGACGCTTTATATTTCCATTTAATTTTAAATTTAGTTTTTATTACAAGCGCCGTTTTATTTTTTTTAATTTTTTTGCTGTTTTTATTTAATAGTTCAAGCAAAGAGCTAAAAATAAAGGAGAGCGAGAAAAAATACAGGACGCTTTTTAATTCGATAGGGGATGCGGTTTTTTTAATGGAATATTCCAAGGATGGTTTTCCGGCGCGGTTTATCGATGCAAACGAAGCAGGGCTTAAAAGGCTTGGCTATAATAAAGACGACTTTCTTAAGCTTCCCCCCTTAAATATAATACCTCAAGCCGATTACGACAAAATGAAAAATTATTTTACAGAACTGGCTTTAAATGGGCATTTGACTTACGAAGCTAACCATGTCGCAAAGAGCGGAAAAATTATACAGGTGGAAGCGTCGGATAATGTTTTCGATATCGGAAAGACTAAAATGGGCGTTTGCATAGCAAGGGATATTTCCGGCAGGAAGGCGTTAGAAAAAAAGCTTTTGGATTCATATCTCGAATATAATAATCTTGTGAAATTTTTGCCTATCGGGGTATATCAAGCAACGACGGATAAAGAAGGACGTTTTATTAATGCAAACGATTATATGGTAAAAATTTTTGAAGCAAGCGGCAAAGAAGAGTTAATGAACGTCAAAATTGCGGATTTATACGCTCCCGGAGAAACGGCGCGGGCTGATATCATAAAAAATATAATAAGAGAAGGAATATATGAATTTGAAGGTAAAAGAAGAACTTTGAAGGGCAGGGTTATCGACGTGTATATTTCCTGCCGCGTAAAAAAAGACGTCAACGGAAACGATATAATGGATTGCGTGCTTTTAGACATAACTAAAGAGAAAGAATTAGAAAAGAGGATGAAGGAGAGCGAGGAGCTTTTCAGAATTATGGTTAACGGCATGAATGAAGGGGTTTACATTAACGATACCAAAATTATTTATGCCAATCCTTCGGCTATAGAGTTTTTCGGCTACCCCGAAAAAGAACTCTACAATATGTACACATGGGACCTATTCGGGGAAAAAGACAGGGCTGTTATCAAAGCTAATATAGAAAGAAGGCTAAAAGGGGAACAATTTTATTTTGAATACACTTTTCATACTTTTACTAAAAAGGGCGAAGAAAAATATATATTATTTCATGTCCAGACCGTCGTTTATCAAGGGCGGTTCGTCGCGCTTGCGATATTTTTCGATACAACCGATAAGGTATTATTGGAAAAGGAATTAGAAAAAGAGAAATTACGCTTTCAAGAGTTGTCCGAAACGGACCCTCTTACGGAGATTTTTAACCGAAGAAAATTAGAAAACGCTTTGTCCGAATATGTTAAATTGGCTTCCAGGTATAACAGACCGCTGTCCATAATTATGTTTGATATAGACCATTTTAAAGAAATAAACGACGGTTATGGGCATCAGGTAGGAGATAATGTTCTGTTTGAACTTGCCAATCTCGTAAAAATTAATTTAAGGGAAACGGATTTGCTTGCAAGGTTCGGCGGGGAAGAGTTTATGATTTTAATGCCCGAAACTCATTTAGCCTACGCAAAAGCAAAGGCTGAAAGTTTAAGAAAATTAATCGAGGAAAACACATTTAAGTTTATTTACAGGCTAACGTGCAGTTTCGGGGTTATAGAATACGGAGAAAAAGATAATGCAGGCAACGTGCGGAACATTATCGGCAGTCTTGTATGGAGGGTCGATAATGCTTTATACAGGGCAAAGGAAAACGGAAGAAACAGGGTGGAGGAGGATGTTTAATTTATAAAATTATAATGTGTTATATGTTATAATACCGCGTTATGCGAATGTTATGCGAAAAGAACGAAGGGCGGCTAAATTTGGACAAAAATAATTTATTCGACGGCGTTATCGATTTTAATAACAACGAGTATAAAAAACACAGCGAACTTTTTAAGAAAATA
>JAJZYC010000222.1 GCA_021806125.1 bacterium | reverse complement strand
AGAGTTGTCGAAGTCAGGAGACAGTTTAAAGAAATTCCCGGAATTATGGAAGGAACCGGAAAGCCGGAATACGGCAAATGCGTCGATATAGTTACGAAATCTTCCTTAAGGGAAATGATACTTCCTGCATTTATTCCGATCGCGGGTCCGATAGTATTCGGTCTTACGATGGGACCTCAAGTTCTTGGCGGTATATTATTGGGAACTATTATATCAGGTCTTTTTGTCGCTATATCTATGACGAGCGGCGGAGCGGCATGGGATAACGCAAAAAAACTTATAGAAAAAGGATTTGAATATAACGGGCAGACGTACCGCAAAGGCAGCGAAGCACACAAAGCCGCAGTTACAGGCGACACAGTCGGCGATCCTTACAAAGATACCGCCGGTCCTGCAATTAACCCGATGATTAAGGTCGTCAACATCTTTACCATCTTAATCATCCCTATAATATTATTACTTTGGGCGCATTAATAGTTAAAAAAAGTGGTCAGATTAAATAAATCTGACCACTTTTTTTCTCTTATTAACGATTTACCTTCGTCTGCCTATATTTTAATTAGCTCCCGTCTTCGTCTGCAGATTTATTATATCTTATATTTTCGCGTTTTGATTTAAAAAACGACTTTAAGAGCATTGACGATTCTTCATCCATTATGCCGCCCGTGAGTTCGATTTTCCCGCTCAGAATAGAACTTGAAACACCGCCTTTCGGGTCGGCTGCCCCGTAAACCACCCTGCCGATTCTCGATAAAAGAATAGCTCCGCAGCACATTATACACGGTTCAAGAGTAACGTAAAGCGAGCATTCATCTAAACGCCAGTTATGAAGTTTTTTTTGCGCCGCTAAAATAGCGTTTATTTCAGCATGCATAATGCAGGAAATATCGCTTTCGACGGTATTAAAAGCTGAAGAAATAACATTGCCGCCGATGCTTGTTATAACCGCTCCAACCGGAACCTCGTCGTTGTTTAGCGCCTTTTCGGCTTCTTTTAAAGCTAAATCCATAAAATATTTATCGTCTAATTTATTCATTCTTAATATTATATAAATTTATCGAAATTTTAAAAGCATTTTCCGTCAGTTTAAATTTTTATATATACAGGGCAAAAGTATATTTATAATTTAATTTACAATCTATTCCAATATAAAAATCGATTGCAATTTATCAGCGTATTATGTATTATTTATATAGCATATATAGCCGATATGATACAATAAACATAAAACTAAAACATAAATAAATATAATAAATACATAAAACGTGATATAAAATGCATGAAAGACTTCCTGATTATTTAAAAAAAGAGATTCTGAAAATAAAGTCCAGAAAAGATATTTTAGAGACATCTAAAATTATAAAGGAAAAAGAGCTTAATACCGTCTGTTCTTCATCCAGATGTCCAAACCTGCACCTTTGCTTTTCAAATAAAACCGCGACTTTTCTGCTTCTCGGCGACAAATGTACCAGAAAATGCCCTTTCTGCAATATTGAGCATATGGATATAGATATTAATAATAAAAAAAACTACCAAGCGGTGCAGTTCTCTGAATCAGCCGCCGCACCTGCATCGGCTGTCGTAGATATTGAAGAACCTCAAAAAGTAGCATATACGGTAAAAACTCTCGGCTTAAAACATGCCGTAATAACGATGGTTACAAGAGACGATATATATGACGGAGGCGCCGATATTTTGGTTAAAACGGTAAAGGAAATTAGAAAAACTACCGACTGTAAAGTGGTGGAAGTTTTAACGTCCGATTTTAACGGAAACAAGAAGTCTGCGTTAAGCGTCGCAGAAAGCGGCATAGATATTTTCGGACACAACATAGAAACGGTTGAAAGGCTTTACGCAGACGTCAGACCTTCAAGCTCATATAAGAGGTCTTTGAACCTGCTTAAAAGCGTAAAAGAAGAAAAACCGGATATCGTTACTAAATCGGGCATTATGGTCGGGCTCGGAGAAGACGACGGTGAAGTTTTTCAAACTATTGACGATATGATAGATAACGGAGTAGAATTTATTACCATAGGGCAGTATTTAAGACCTTCTTTAGAAAATATTCCGGTTCAAAGGTATGTTCCTTTAAATAAATTTATAGAATATAAAAGTTATGCAAACAAAAAAGGCGTAAAACAGGTTTTTGCCGCTCCGCTTGTAAGAAGTTCTTTCGGCGCCGAAAAATTTTTTAAACACTCGTCTTAAAACGCAACTCATTTTATTATTTATTTTATCTGAGCAAAATAATATAATATTAAACTGTTATATTATTTATATAATTTCGGAGAAATTTATCATGACAGAAGATTTTGATACTATTAAAAGGCTTCCGCCCTATGTTTTTGCGGAGGTAAATAAAATAAAAATGGAAGCCAGAAAAAGGGGCGACGACATTATAGACCTCGGAATGGGCAATCCCGATTCTCCTACTCCGGATTATATAATAGAAAAGCTGATAGAAGCGTCGAGGCATCCTAAAAATCACAGATATTCGGTATCTAAAGGAATTTACAAACTGAGGCTCGCCATAGTAAATATGTATAAGAGAAATTACGGCGTCGAACTCGATCCGGACTCCGAGGCTATCGTGACCATGGGCATAAAAGAAGGATTGAG
>JAJZYC010000221.1 GCA_021806125.1 bacterium | reverse complement strand
AACGAAATTATTAATGTCAACGCCGGCAAAAGTAAATTGCTTCGCTGCACCTAAATTACCGTAAGTAACGTTGCAATGACAATATAATGGATAATGGAAAATGGAATGGTTATAATCACACAAGCCAGTTTACTATTTCAAAATCGGAATCCGGAACGATAGTTTCGAAATAACCGTTGACCGGAAAACGCTCTATTTCGACAAGAGGATTATCTTTATATGTAAGGACGGCGTAAAAATTTAGCGGATGATTCGGCATTACTCCAAATACATATGTCTGGACGGATAATTCTAAAATTTTTTTATAAGCGGCCTTTATAATATTTATTCCGCCTTGATTTAGAGAATTTAACTGTAAATTTAAACTGTTATCGTTATTAAATTCAACCTTTACTTCGCTTTCAGACGTGTTTATGAACTTTATGATAAGGACTTTTCCTGATAATTCGGAATAGTCCTTATTGAAAAAATCGAATCTCATAAAAAAATTGTTTTTATTAAATCCGTATTGCATTTTTCTGATAAACCTGTCTGTATGCGCCATCGCTTTGCCGGATAAAATACTCGGAAAATATACGGCGCTTCCGAGCCATTCGAAATAGTCGCCGGCAGAGCCGTCTATTTCCGGGTATATAAAAGATACCGCATCGAGATTGGGTTTTACGGCACGTTTTTTCTCTATAATCGGGATATAGTATTCATCAGGCGGATTATCTTTTAAGAATTTATAGACGTTAATAAGGTGGGTTCTATAGAGACTGTCGTATTGTTCGTCGATGCCGGAAGTCCTGTCTTCGCCGTACCACCAGTTATAATCGCTTCCCTCTGCTATAAAAATCTGTTCCCATGCGGCTTTGTAATCGCCGCCGGCTTCGGATGTCTTGCTCTTTTTAACAAGGTAATCCCTTGTTTTAGAAAGCAGGTCCCACGCTTTATTGTCTTCTTTATCTCCTATCCATATCCTGAAGTCGTGATTTATCCATGAACCCGGATAAATAGTCGGAATATTGTAAATTTTAGAGAAATCGAATTCAGAGCCGGGATCGACATTCCATTTAATATCGAAAAACGGCTTGATTTTAACGCCGGTTTTGCCCTCTTCATATTCGACGGGCTCCCCGCCCTGCTCTCCGCCCGTTATTTTCAAAATATTTTCAGCTTTTTTAATATATTCGCTAACGGTTACGGCGCTTATGGCTTCGGTATTGTTAGATAAGCCTTCGTAAAGGAAATTAAAGAAGTCGTATCCGTTATTTTTGTAATATTCCCAAGCATTTTCGCCGTCCAATATTATAGTAACTGCTGCTAATCCGCTTTTATCGTAATCTCGAAGACTTAACGCTATATTTTTAATATTGTTTATTAAATCTTCAGCCGCGGCTTTAGGCTCATAATGTGAATATTTAAAGCCTATTAGGTCAGAAAGTCCTTTATCCCTGAAAAATATGTACGAATATTTTCCGTTTCTCTTGACGGCGTAAGGCCTGTAAAGCAGTTTCCTGTCGGCCGGCTCCGTTAAATTTACGCCGATAGAATTAGAAAGAATCTCTTCGTCCGTCGCTATCCAGTTTATTCCGTTGTCGATAAAAAGCTTTAACGTCTTTTCGCTGACGCTTCCCTCCGACGGCCACATTCCTTTGGGTTTATAGCCTAATTTATCGCCGAAATAATCTACGGCGCTTTTAATCTGATAGTCCGCATCTTCGGGATGCCTGAAAGGCGCCGGCAGTTTTATGCCGTCGTGAAAATCCGCTATATCTGTATCGCACAGCAAAGGCAGTATCGGATGATAATAAGGGCTTGCCGAAAGTTCGACCTGGCCGCTTTGCGCAAGTTCCGTTATTAAAGGAAATATTTTATTTAAAAACTGGGGAATTTTTTCTTTTATTAATTTATCTTTCTCTTCCTCCGTAAATTTCTTGTCTTTAGTTTTTAACCCCGTTAAAAATTCATCGGAATTTATAGATACGGGGTCAAACCACAAAAGATTAAACAGAACTATTATATCTAAATAATCCTGTGCATCGAATAAATTTAATTTTTCTTCAAGCCCTTCCGCATCGGCCGTTTTTAACCTGTAATAAAGCTGTTTGAACCTACCGCTTTTTTCGATAAAATTGTTGCTTGAAGAACATGCGGGAAAAAATTTTTCTATAATAAACAGTTTATCTTCTGGAGAAAGTTCGGATATTTTTTGAGCGGTTATGCTTAAAAATTCTTCATTTTTAAGCATATTTTTATAATCTGCGGCATAATCTTCCAGCTGGCGAAGCAAAGACGGCGAGTAATTAAATGTCGCGTGTATTTTAGGATAATTCTTTAAAAGCGCTCCCATGTAATAATAATCTTTTGTTGCATGGAGCCTCGTCCACGGCATCAGCATTTCGCCGGTAAAATTATCTTTGTAATAAGGCTGATGAAAATGCCACAAAAATATTACGTTTATAGGATTTACGGAATCCACTATTTTTTATGCCTGTTGTATATATTGTTCGCTTTGACTTTATCGTTTAAGTCGTCAAGAGTTTTTATTACCTGATTTTTATAGTCAATCAGCTTGTCGGCAAGATTATTCGCCTTATCCAAATCTTTTGAGTTTAAGGCGTCGATTAAAGCTTTTCC
>JAJZYC010000220.1 GCA_021806125.1 bacterium | reverse complement strand
GCGGACTTCATATCGATTTCCGGGCAGGCAATTTTATAAAGATTAATCCGCTAAAAGAGATATCCACGCAGGATGGGAGATTCTTCGTTAAAACTTTTTTAGAAACGCTTATAACGGCTTACGGCGGGACAATAGATGCGGAGGAAAATAAATCCCTTCAGGAAGCGATAGAACTTTTAGCGGGGCAGCCTGAGGAACTGCATTATTTAGAGGGAATTTACGGAATTTTACCTAACAGCCTGAAAATAAAATTATATCCGTGGGTGGAAGGAGAGTATAGAAATATATTCAATAATAATTCTGACGAACTGGATAATTTTTCGGATTACGTTGTTTTTGAAATGAAGCATTTGAGCGGTATGAAAAAAGTTATCGCCCCGCTCCTATTATACTTATTTTATAAAATAGAAAAAGCGACCGACGGCATAAAGCCGACCGTTATCTCAATCGACGAAGCATGGTTTGCGCTCGATAACGTGCCCGGCTTTAAGGAAAAGATAAAAGACTGGCTCGCCACTAAAAGAAAAATGAATACGCTGATTTTTTTCGCAACGCAGAGCTTAAACGACGCGGCAAGATACCCCGAACTTTTAGCGGCTATAATAGATAATATTCCCACAAAAATATTCCTGCCGAATCCGAAGGCAAATACTAAAGGTATGCGCGATATGTATACAAAGGTTTTTGGACTTACCGATAAAGAATATGAACTCGTAATTACCGGAATACCGATGCGCGAATATATAATTAAGCAGGAGCTCTTTACCAGGCTTGGGATTTTAAAGCTGGAGCCGGAGATAATCGCCTTATTGGCATCGAACGACGATTCTCTGAATCTAGCGGATTATACGGCGGAAAAGTGCAGAAGAGAAGGGAAGGAAAACTGGTATTTGGATTATATAAGAGCATGGAAGGCAAAAGAAAAAGCTCCGGAGGGATTTGTTCCCAAAAGGCTTAAGGGACGAGAAGAGCGTGAGTGGCTGGAAGATGAGGCGGGGAGACAGGGAGAAAATGAAATAGATATCGAGGCTTTATTGAGGGATTTAAAGAGCGGCAATGTATAAAATTTACTCAGGGACCGCTTATCCGGTCCCTGCAGGAGGTGGTTTTAAGTGGAAATAGATAATTGCAAAGAACGGGTATTTTTTATAAAACTACATACCGACGGTTATTATTACTACGAATTCGTTCCAAAATTCCCGTTAGACACATATGATTATATCCATTTAAAGCATAAGGAATTTTTTGCGCATAAGGCACATGGGGGTAACGGTATAAATCTTACCGAGAGGTTTAACGAGATGATTTGGCGCGGACGCAAAGAAATGACCGAAAAAGAATATAGCGCAAGAAAAGAAAAAGCATTAAAAAGATTAGAAAAAACAGGTTTTATAAGATTAGATTATAAAGAATTTAAGAAAGCGGTTAAAATAAGCGTCTATCAAGACATGATTGAACGAAGATTTAAAAAAGGATTAATATATCCGGCCGTATTTGTAACGGCCGACGATATTTGTAAAAATCCCGAATGTTGAAATATAACACTTAAATTTGCGTTTTAAGGGCTTCAAAATGACTCTAAGTATAAAACCATTAACGACAAAAAACAAAGGCTCTCTTGGGCGGATAAGCGGCTTTACGCTGGCGGAACTTATAATAACGCTCGCCGTAAGCGCTACGCTTACCGCAATGGCCATACCGGCCGCTTATAATTATATACGACAGGCCGAGGCGGTTAAAACCATCAAGGAAATGAAAGCTATAGCGCAGGCGGAGAACCTGTTCTACGAAAGCAACACACAGCCGTTAAGCTGCACGGTTACGGTAGGCGGGACGAACTACAACGAAACAGAACTATATCATATTTATACGGCTAATTTTCCCGACCTGGTCAATTCCGGTAGCTTGGCCGCCGCCGCAAGCGATACTAATTACTTCGGACAGGAATATTATTTAGAGCCGGCGTACTCGAGTATAACCGTGAATTCTAATAATTACTGCGTCCGGCAAGCGGGGATATTAGTATATACCTTTATTCCGCTTAAGTTTAAGTCGGCGGTAAGCGGGGTTTCCGGAGCGTTCGATATGGGCGTGAGCGGAAATATGGAAGAAATAGGTTACTATGCTATTCCAGAAGAAAATAATTCAGAGGAAGACGCGACGTTAAAATATAACTGGTGAAAAAAGAAAAGGGGTGATTAACATGATTAAAATATTAAAAAATCAAAACGGCTTTACCGGTTTAATGGGGCTTATTATAGCCATAGTCGTCATAGGCATTATGTCGGCTATGCTCGTGCCGACCTTTACGACAAAAATGAATTATGAGCAGGCTAAATATACGGTAGGGGTAATTCGAACTATCGAAAACGCCGAAAACGCGTATATGGCGAAGAATAATAGCTTCGCCCCGTTAACGACTTTGTCCGCGCAGGGATATTTATCGTCTAATTTCTTGCAGTCCGTCCAGGGCGGGAGCTACCCGCAGCCGAACTGGGTAAATGCGCAGATAGCGAATCAGACGGTTAACGTCTGTATGGATAATGGAAGTGGATGTCCTAATAACCCTGGCGTTGGCAATAACGGGTATTTTTTAGGTATTTATAATATCCCGGCTAATTTTCAAACATATATCGAGCATGAATTACCTGGTAGCGG
>JAJZYC010000219.1 GCA_021806125.1 bacterium | reverse complement strand
GTTCAATAATATATGCCTCCTTAAATATAGTTGCAGCCTTATATGTTTACCGATTTAATTAAAAAAACAAATACAACATTAATTATAATAATTAATAACAACTATTTCAAATTAATATATATATATATTGCAAAATCACAAAATTTTTCTTCTGAGTAATTTAAATTACCTTATAATATTATTTGATTATTTTGAACGCTTCTTCTTCCGGCATGGGTTGTGCCAGTAAAAATCCCTGCACGTAACAACAGTCTAAAGATTTCAAAATATCGAACTGCTCCTGCGTTTCCACTCCTTCGGCGATAGTTTTTAAACCAAGTTCTTTGGAAAGTCCTATAATAGTTTTTACCAAGGCTTTTTCTTTATACCCTTTCGCTATATCCCTGACAAAAGATATATCTATTTTAAGTACGTTTATGGGAAGGTCTTTAAGGTATAGCAAAGAAGAGTATCCCGTACCGAAATCATCCATAGCAATTTTGATAGGATTTTCGCAAATTCCTTCTTCGCCGAATTCCGCCTTGCAGTTTTTTAGTCCGTTTAAAATAAATTTCGTTTTTTTTATATCTTCTACCAGAACCCTTTCCGTTATTTCTATTGTAAGACTACCACCTACGTTATAACATGCCGACAGGACCTTTTTCATAAAGTTCGGCTTGCTAAAGCTTTTACCGGAAATATTCAAAGAAATATTTATATTATGTTTTTTTATTTTTTTAACGACGGTTTCCAAAGCATATTCTTCAAATGCTTCGAGATAAACGCTGTTTTCGAGATAATCTATAAAAGACGAAGGGTTGTAAATCCGCTCTTCTTCGTCTTTGATGCGCGCCAGCGCTTCAAATCCGCCTATAGACAAATCTTCCGTGGAAAAGTAGGGCTGATAATAAAATATAAAAAGGTTTTTCTTTACTGCATTATCGACTAACGATTCCGCTTTGACAAAACTTTCTGCTTTTTCTGCCATTTCGTAATTAAAAAATTCTATATCTCCGGTGCGCTTTTTTTTCGCATTAAACAGAGCGGCGCCGGCGCGTTCGTAAAGAATTTTAAAATCGGCGCCGTCGTCGGGAAATAATGCTGCTCCGGCGTTTATCTCCGTTAAAATATTCTTTCCTTTTATATCTATTGGATTTTTAAAAATAGAATCTAATTTGCTCTTTATTATAAATGCGTCTTCTTTCTTTTTAATATTTCGAAAAAGGATCCCGAATTCGCCTCCGGCTACCCTGGCTATTATATCGGTGTCTTTAAAAGTGTCTATTAGTAAACTTCCTATTTTTTTAAGAAGACGGTCGCCGTTTGAAAGTCCGTAAAACTGATTTATGTATGTAAGATTGTGGATATCTAAAAGTATAAGCAGGAATAAATCTTTAGTATCGGCTATTATCTCGGATATTTTAGACGAAAACGAACTTAAATTTAAAAGTCCGGTAAGTTCATCGCGCGATTTAATTTCTTCTATTTCGGAAACAAAATCCGAAACGTCGTTATGGGATTCAAAAAACAAAAAATTATTAAAATCGAACCTGGAGGCTTCCACTCTATAAAACTGCCCTCTGTGATTATGATTTATTTTATATATGTTTATATCTTTATTTTCTAAAAGATTCTTTATTGGGCAGATTTCTCCCATTTCATAGCAGGGTTTATCGTAGCCGTGGGATATTTTATAGCACTTTTTGTCTTTGAGGTTTTCAATATTGCTTTTATTATCTGAAATATCTGATAAATATTCTTTTTTAGCCGAGGCATTTAAAAAAATTACGTCGTATTTGTCGTTAATTACTAAAATAGGATACGGCAATTTATCGAATAAAGAATAATCGGCCTCTATTTTTTTGTTCATATTATAATTTATTTTTTCGCATTAAATTTTAATATTTATCGATAAATATTATTATTCAATAATTTATATTATATAATTATAAATAATATTTTTCAATAACAGACTATAATTTTATAATAATACCACCCCCCCCCCATAAGAGTCAATAAAAAATGTTGTTTTGCAAATAAAGAATGAAGGACATCAAACATCAGGAAAAACTGACTTATTTAAGCTCATTCATTTACTCAAGAGCATATTTTGCGTCACCCCTTCCTATGCCGAATTCCTTTACGCCGCCGTAAGGCTAGTGATCGGCTCTCAAGTTAGGAATGTCGTTTATTAAAACGTCAATGCCATTGATATATTTTACGAAATACAGCGTCTTTTGAAGAAAAAGGCGTCAAGAAAAAGGCGTCAGATTTTATTTTACGCATACGAAAAGAAAAAATTAACGATAAAAGATACTGCGTAAAATTAATCCAACGCCTTTTTAGACAACACTATTATTATCTTACTAAACCTGCAAATGCAGTTGGGAGTAGTAGAATAAATAGATCTGACACCTTTTTCTTTTATTTACACCTTTATTTTAACACCTTTATTTTAAAACTCCCGACCACGTCAAACGCAGTCGGGAGTAAGAGAATAAATAAATCTGACACCTTTTTTACACCTTTTTTATTACTGACAAGGAACCATATATAACCCTTCAACGTTGTTATTAGCGGATACGACTATATAATATACGTAGCTGTCTTCTGTAGAACCGTTAGAATAAATATAGTCGATATTTGCTATCTGTTCGGTGTATTCGTTAACAGGAACGTCAACTGTAGATGCTG
>JAJZYC010000218.1 GCA_021806125.1 bacterium | reverse complement strand
AAAGTTCTGCTTTAATTCTTTTATATTATATTTGCATACGCCTCTGTTATTATACATCTCATATACGTTAATGATGTTTTTATTGGAGTTCGTTGCAATAAATCTGTAATTGCCGTAAACGTCGAACGGAAAATCTGTTTTTAGTTTCTCTCTGGTCGTTATAATTCTAATTGGCATATCTTTCATGGAATAGACAAACTCGGATATTTCCTTTTCTTCGGTTAGCTTGGTAAACTCACAATCGTAAGCCTGCCTTTTTAAAGAACCGAACTCTTTAGCCCTTAGAAAATAGGTTATATTGTTCTTCGTGCAGTAATCAATTATTGCAAAATCGTATCCGGCAGAATCCGAAATCGGAATATAAACAGTAGCCGTTTACGAAGCCTAATAAAGAACCCATACCCATGAAGCCTTTATATGTTTTTTTAGATTCCTTTTTGTTGGCTTCTATCAGGGAAACGTCGGCATCGAATATTGCTTCTTTGATATTTTTTTCTTTTAATGCTTCTATGACTAAATCTAAAGATATATCGTCTATTATTTTTTTGGCCTTTCCGGTTGCAAAGTCTCCTTTACTTTCTCCGTTCTTTAAAAACCATTCGCCGATTTTAGTGCTGTGAGGCATACTATTAAATCCCCATATCGTTTTAACTGTTTCATCTTTCCTTAAGCGGTCTATATTGGAATATCTGCCTTCGCCGGATAACATAACGGAAGATAGGAATGACAATATTTTTTGGGAGGGTTTATAACCTGCCGTCCAGTTACAGTCTTATAGGGGCGGGTTTTATGCTGGGCAGTAATTATAAGTATAAGCTAGAAAAAACATGGCGTCCGTTTTTATATAGCGATATTTTTTACGAAACAGATTCGGGTATAGGATATGATGCGGGAGGCGGCTACGGCGGTTCTTTATTAGGAAACGATAATTTAAGTCTGGGCATGAACTATTTTTCTAATTTTCAGGGGTCTTCTGCTTCTTATCTGGAATTTTTTATAAATTACAATATATATTTTTAAAATAATTAAAAGAGAGGTAATGTTATGAAGAAATTGTTTATTTTTCTAGAAATGTCGTTTCTGGTGCTATTTTTGTCTGCATGCGCAACTATGGTAGTAAATTCCGATAATTCAAAATTAGGCAAAAGCGGTTCTTATCTCGTTGCCGTCTTTAAAAATTTTACTCAAACGCCCCATGCCGGTTCAAGAATATCGTCTATGATTGACAGCATTATGGTTTCAAGGGGATATATAACTTACAACACTTCAACTATTCTAAGAAAATATAACAGCGAAAACGAAAATATAAATAAAATAATAAGGTGTGCAAAAAATAGAGGCATAAAATACGTTATTGACGGAAGCGTTAACGAATTCAGGTATAAAACCGGCATAGAAGGAGAACCGGCGGCAGGCGTTACGGTTTTTGTCTATGATGCGGATACCGGAAAGTTAATATGGAGCAGCACCGGTTCGGCAACAGGATGGTCTAATCAATCCAGAACTACCGTTATGCAGAATCTTATAAACAGATTAATCGTTTCTCCCTAATTTTTGGTTTAAATTAACCTTAAATATTGAGTTATCAAATAATGCAGGCGGCTATGAGATATCTTTGTTTGAAAATATGATATAATCTAAAAAGAATCGATATAATTAATAACGATAAGCATATTATTAAAAATGGTTAAAAAAACAAATGTGTCTTGCGATTCCTTCTAAAGTTATAGAAATTAAAGACGGAAGTACCGTTATAGTCGATACTATGGGTTCTAAAAGGCTCGTTTCTACGATGCTTCTGGAAGAACCCGCCGTTATAGGCGATTATCTGCTTATACACGTCGGTTACGCAATGCAAAAAATAGACGAAAAAGAAGCGGAGGAAAGCCTTAACCTGTTCAGGGAAATCGAAAGAAAAACTATTTAAAATAAGATGGAATTATATTCCGATTTTAAAAGAAAAGACGACATAAGCGGGCTGATATCGCTCATAGATTCCGAAGTTAAAAAAACTATCAATATAATGGAAATATGCGGCGGACATACCCATTCCATTATGAAATACGGATTAAATACCCTCCTTAAAGATAAAATAAATTTTCTTCACGGACCCGGTTGTCCGGTTTGCGTGATGCCGGTTAAAAGAATAGACGAGGCGATAGAAATTGCGGATTCGAAGGACGTTATACTTGCGGCATACGGCGATATGATGCGGGTTCCCGGAACGGATAGTTCGCTGATAAAAGAGCGCGCAAAAGGAAAAGACGTAAGGATGGTGTATTCCCCTCTGGATATTATAAAAATAGCGCTCGATAAAGCAAATAAAGATAAAAAAATAGTTTTTTTCGCGATAGGGTTTGAAACGACGACTCCTATGACGGCGGCTCTTCTCGAAGAAGTTATATCGAGAGGCATAAATAATGTTTTGTTTCACGTCAACCATGTTCTTGTGCCACCTCCTATAAACGCTATTTTAGATTCCGGCGATAATTTAATAGACGGATTTATCTGTCCGGGACATGTCAGCGTTATGACCGGAAGCGGCATTTATAACGATATTCCGGATAAATACGCTAAGGCGGCCGTAATAGCCGGATTCGAGCCTTACGACATTTTAAGCGGGGTGCTTTTAATAGTAAGGCAGATTAACGAAAGCAGGCCTGCCGTCGAAATTGCATATA
>JAJZYC010000217.1 GCA_021806125.1 bacterium | reverse complement strand
GAAACAACTATTTTAGCTCTGTTCATAAGTTCGTCTCTTCTCTTTTTTTCCAAAAAAGAATATACGACGGCATTTTTGACGGTTTCTTTCGTAAACTTCCCCGGTTTTCCAAGCGAAACGGCTATATTGCCTTTAAGGAGATCTATCTGCGAAAAAAGTTTTTCTTCAAGAATAGTTCTGGTGGGTTCAGGGCCTGAAATAGAAAAAAGATAGTCTATATCTTCGTCCGTCTGAATTTTTTCAAAATCGGAAAGTATGCCTATATATTCAACTTTTTCTTTTTTAAAATATCTTAAATTATGGGATAAATCGCCTGAAAGAGAATTATCCTCATAATCCGGGACTATTATCTTTTCAAATTTATCCTGTAAAAAATGATTATAATATTCCGTAAACATCTCTGCGGGAAGAAGCCTTAAAGGTGCGATGAACCTTAGCTGATGAAACAGAAGGTATGACGGCGCAAACTTGCAGTGGGAACCGAACCTTGAATCGGAAATTATAATATCTATTTTGTTTTCCTGCGCTATCTTGGCAACGTCTTTTTCTTCTTCTTTGATAAGAGCCAATATTTTGGGAGCGGTTTTAAGAAATCTGAATGCAAACCCTATTTTATCGGAATACGGTGAAGGATAAGGAACGGAAGGAATATATCTTGCGTTATTTCCAATTTCTGATTTCAGCAATTCAAGGCTTCTGCCCGAAGTATAAATGATTACTTCATGACCGTCTTTTACGAGCCGCCTTATAACGGGAAGTCCTCTCGTAGCGTGGCCGAGTCCCCAACTGCATAGAGAATATATTATTTTCAAACTGCCTCCTTGCCGTTTCTTTTTTTAAAAAAATGAAAACCGTAATGCGGGACAAGGAAGAAAGATATCGCTACCATAAGTATATTTATAGCCCTCATTATTAAACTAAAAGCAAGTCCGACGTCCGAACCGAGTCCGAGTATATCGAAAAGACCGACCTGCGAAAGTTCGTATGTTCCTGCCGAACCTGGCGCAAGAGGAAGCGCAAATACCAGCATGGACACGGAAAATACCAATAACGTTTTAGAAAATCCCATATTTACGCCAAGATAATGAACTAAAAGCCATATTTGAAATATAAGGACTACAGTTTGTACCAAACTTAAAAAAAGGCTTAAAAAAAGATATTTTTTACCTTTAACGTAAAAAAGATGCAGCTCTTTTTCAAAATTATTTATATGTTTTAGTATTTTAAAAATTGCTTTGTTTAATACTTTATATCTCGTTAAATATTTTAAGAATTTTGTAAAAAACCTGTTGTCGATTATTGGATTTATTAAAAAAATAAGGGTTACGACTCCTACGAAAATCGCCGCTATTAGCAGCAAATACCATATTTCAGGCGGCAGATAAAAGTACTTAAACCCCAATATAAGTCCAAGATAAATAAATAAAAGAAATATTGCAAATTCTATAACCTTTGCTGCAAGACCGGCAGAGAATCCTCGCTTGAAATCCAGCGACGTCCTTTTTTTAATCATCAGCGCCATTATGGCGTCTCCCCCTATAAAACCTGCAAAAATACCAGAAGGAGCTATATAATTAGCGCTGTACCCTATAAGCTTTATATTTAAAAGATCTATTAAACCTATTTTTGAATCATATACGTTTAAAGCGTTGTTAAATGAAAGAGCCGACAAAGAAAGCGCGAGATAAGAAATAAAAAATAAAATAAAAAAATCGATATAATTCAAGCGGTCAACCATCTGAATTATATTTTTAGGACCTAGCAAAACTACTAAAACGACGACAAATATTAAACCGAGAGACGTCGATATTATAAAGGTTTTATTCACTGTTTTTTAAGGCGCGGATATAAACCGGCAAGGCGTTTTAAGAAACACGAAGCACCGATTTTGCCGCGCCTTAATCCCCCATTGTTTAAATTATCTTAAGATGCTTAATCGAATATAATTAATCGACGAAAGAACAAAGCATTACGTACGCGAACTTATTATATCATATAAGATTGGAATACCACATAGGAACAGACGCAAACGCGCACCCGAAATTTTCTACGGTATGTTCCGCGCTTTTAGAAATTATCTCTTTAATTCCTATATTTCTGTGTTTCATTGCGTCTTCCGCCATCTTCCTAACGGTTTCCTCAGCATTTTGAGCGGAAGTTACGCCGGAAAATTCCATTATGACTCCGAAGCCGTCTTCTACGGAAACGGCGATTGCTACGGCGGCAGCAATTTTTTCTCCTTTTTTATCGCTGGTAATAGCGCCGTATGCTATAGGAACCAAAACTCCTCTCGGATAAACTATTTTTTCTTTATAAACCGCTTTCGGCGGAAGAATGGAGCTAAGTTTTATTAAATTAGTATTACCTACTCCCGCTATTAAAATGGCATTATCGAATGCCCCCAATTTTGAAGTTCCCTCCGACGTACCCGCCGCCAGAGTATATATATCGGGTGTTTCAAACACTGTTATTTCCTCCGTTTTAATCTGTTCGTTTATTTAATAATTTAACGATTGAATTTGTCTTGCTTAATATTTTACCTGTCTTTTTACTTCATCTTTCATTTTATCTTTTGTTTTATTTTATTTATTAGTTTTAGCCATTCCGATAATTATTTCCCTAAGCAGTTTTGCCGCAATAGCGGAAGTCCTGTCAGAATTATCGGTAGGAGGACAAACTTCCACAATGTCG
>JAJZYC010000216.1 GCA_021806125.1 bacterium | reverse complement strand
ATCGTTTAAGGGCGATATTTTTATTCTTCCGCCTATTAAAGGTATGGGCAGGCTTACGTTTTTAGACTCCGATAGCCCTAAAGAAGCAGAATCCAATTCTGTTTTAGCCGTGATAACGTCCACGCCCACGCCAAGCCCGACGGAAGCGTATCTGTTAATCTCTAAATTATGGTCGTAAAACATTTTATAGCTGTAAAGGTCTAATTTTGAATTAACCTCGGTATTTATATTATATTCCTGGCCGTTGAAATAGACATTTTGAGACAGCACCTTGGAGCCGCTGTATTCATAAGGAACATATGTAAAAGAAATTCTGTTGTCGTATAAAATATAAATAGCGGCTTTCAGCATAGGTTCGGTTCTGGAAGTTTGAATCCCTAAATCGGACGGCGTCATATCGGTCGGACTATTACCGTTCACTAAACCGCCTACTTTAAGATGGCCCGTAAGGTTTTGAAAATATGCCCCGCCTTTCACCTCAAACCCGAGCATACCGGACGCATAAACATTATAAACTCTAGAAAAAATAAAATACCCTGCACAAACAATAATAAATAATAATATTGCCAATCTAAAAGGTTTTTTTCTTTTAAAATTTTTTAAATTTTCGGTCATTTTAATTTTCCTCCGTTTCCTCTGTTTTTAAGCTTTTTATATCAGCTAATACCGCTAAGATCGGCAAAATAACAGTAAATCAAAAATATTTTGCATTCTTATATAGTCTGTTATAAGCCCTTGATAATTTCTGATGCGGTTTTATTGTCGTATAAACCGTTATAGTTAGTTTTGAGCTCTCTCATTATAACGCCTATTTCCTTGCTGTTTTTTTCTTTAGAAATCTTTTCGATATGCGATTTTGTTTCTTCATGCGACCATGTTTTCGGAATATACGATAAGATTATTTCTTTTTCTTTTAAAAGCTCCGATGTATCTTTGCCGTTAGCCGCTAATATTTCGATAGACTGTTCGGTTTTTTTTATCCAGGATTTTATTATTTTAAAAATATCGTCGTCGCTTACGGTATCGCCGTGATTCTTCTCTTTTGTCAGTTTTAAGGCATCGCTCAGAATCATCGTTAAAATATTCTTTTTCGTGTTATCGTTATTTTTTCTGGCTGTTAAAAAGTCCGATTTTATTTGTTCGTGCAAAGTCATGTTTTGTTCTCCTTAATAAATAGCTTCCAAAAGCCTTATTATTTTACTTGCGCCGCCTTTCCGCCCTCTTTTTTATATCTTCATAATCCATTTAAAAAGGCCTGTGCTAATTATAACAAATAAAAACCCTAAAGTTCAAATCTAAAAATTATAATTGATGGAAAAATATTTATATTGTTTTGCGCTTCGGCTTTTTAAATATGCATTCGTTAATTTCGCCCATATTGTAAATCCTTAATTTATGGCTGCGCGGAAATTCCCGTTTCAAAAGTTTTTTAAAAATAGCGCCCAAGCCGTTAAAATCGGAAACAAATTCTTCGTCGAAAAAACCTCTTTCCAATATGCAATACTCGTCTTCTTTCGATTTTATAATATAAAATCCCCTGTCTCTTTTATAGCTCCTGACGTCATAATAATGCCCGACGGGAATAATTTTTAATTTCTTGAGCAGAATGTCGATAAAAGTTTCTTTGGCAATCATTACCCTTAAACGTCAAATTTTTTAAAAATATACGTGAAAACTTGTTAAAAGCAGGTCTTTGAAATGGTCGGGACGACTGGATTTGAACCAGCGACCCCTTGCTCCCGAAGCAAGTGCGCTACCGAGCTGCGCTACGTCCCGAATTTATGAAATGTTATAAAAAGAACATTTGATGCGGATTTTTGAACAGGATATTATTGTAATACATTTATTTAATTTTTTCCATTAAATTCTTTCGCGCATCTCATTAATAGTTTGCAAATAATTATCGGTTTTAAATATTCCTGACCCGCTCACGAAAATATCTGCTCCGGAGTTGGCTACGTCGGCTATATTTATAACTTTTATGCCGCCGTCGACCTCGATAAGCGTTTCTAATTCGCGCCGTTTTATAATCTGGCGCATTTTTTCTATTTTAAATAAAGAAGAATAAATAAAATCCTGTCCGCTGAAACCGGGATTTACGGACATAATTAAAACTAAATCTATATAATTAAGTATTTCGCTTAAAAAATTTATAGGCGTTCCGGGATTTATAGCAACTCCCGGACTCGCTTCGAGTTCCCTTATTTTTTCGACCGTCCTGTGCAAATGCCCCGAGCCTTCAAAATGCACCGTCAATATATCCGCGCCGCTTTTAACAAACTGTTCTATGTATCTTTCCGGCCTGTCTATCATTAAATGTACGTCTAACGGAATATCCGTCCGCGATTTTATAGCCTCGACAAGGTCCCAGCCTGCCGTGATGTTGGGAACGAATATGCCGTCCATAATATCGATATGTATTAAGTCGGCTTCCGCCTCTTCTATAAGCCTGATTTCTTCAGAAAGATTTAACAAATTCCCCGAAAGAATAGACGGCGCAATCTTTTTCAAAGTTTTCCCCTCGTCTTTTAGCGGCAGGCTTAATTATGCCGCCGCATTCTATTAATATTTATTTTTATTTATGATTTTAATTCCGGGTCTGCGGTAGTTAAAAATTAAATGCCGCCCCTCGCCATCTCTCTAAGTTTTTCGATTCTATCTTCCGTAGCCGGATGAGTGCTGAATAAACTCTTAA
>JAJZYC010000215.1 GCA_021806125.1 bacterium | reverse complement strand
TTTATATATAGGAATGAATATTATAGCAAAAAAAGAAGATGTAATAGATACAGGATTAAAAGTAGAACAGGGTATTCAGATAGTTCTTTCGGCCGGAATAGCGTTTCCGGATAGTTTATGAAACCTGTGATGGAAAATGCATAACAGATTCTTTATCGAAGAAAAAATAGAAACGGACGGCAAAATTTCAGGAAAAAAAATAGTTTTAGAATCTATAACTTCGCATATTAAAGCCTTTAGAAAACAAACCGGATCAAAAATTTTACTTTACAACGGCGCAGGAACGGTATTTTCCGCCGTAATTATCGAAATTTCTAAAAGAAGCGTAGTTTTAGAGTTATCTTCAGTTGATATATACACTGAAAACGAACCTAAAGTAAATATTTTTTTGCCTTTAATTACATCGCATATTATGGACCAATTAATCGCAAGAATTTGCGAGCTTGAAATAAACGCCGTGATTCCGATTATAACCGAAAGATCGATAGTTTTAAAAAACCGGAAAGAGATAGATTCAAAGATGTCTAAATGGGATAAGATTTCTAAAGGTGCTATGATAATTGCGGGAAAAAATTTTTCTACGAAGGTAAAAGAACCGGAAATATTAGAAGACGCATTTAAAGCGGCCGAAAATTACAGCGTCAAACTTATAGCCGTTCCTAAGACAGAGTTGTATCTTAAAAAATATTTAGAATCTTTTGATTTTAGCAAAAAAGATATTTCTATGGGAATTTTCATAGGTCCCGAAGGCGATTTTTCGGCATCCGAGTTAGAACTTTCCAAAAAATACGGATTGACGCAGGTTAAGTTGACCGATTACATTATGAGTACTTTCACGGCTTCTATTTATTCAGTTTCCAATTTAATATGTTACTTGCACTAAAAACTTCATATATTATGCATCTTAAATATATAGAACTTTTCGGTTTTAAAACATTTCCCGATAAAATAAGAATACCGTTTGATAGAGGTATAAACGTTATAGTAGGACCTAACGGATGCGGAAAAACCAATATCGTAGATGCCGTAAGATTCATTCTCGGGGAACAGAATCTTAAAGAGTTAAGATTGAAAAGCATGAATGATATAATATTTCACGGTTCAAATATAAGAAACGGTTCATCCGTCGCTTTGTGCAGGGGCGTTTTTGAAAACGGCGGAGGCGGAAGTTTTAAATATAAAGATTTTTCGGAAGTAATGGTCGAGCGGAGACATTTCAAAAACAAAGAAACCGAATATAAAATAAACGGAATTTCCATACCCTACAGGGAATATTTAGATTTTTTCATCGAAAGCGGCTTATCTAAACATTATTCCATAATAGACTCCTATAAAATCAACGCTTTGCTAAATTATAAGCCGACAGAATTGCGTTTATTTTTTGAAGAAGCTTCCGGAATTACAAAGTATAAGATTCAGAAAAAATCGGCTTCTAAAAAACTTGAAGCCTCCGTCAATAATCTTTTAAGAATAGGCGATCTGCTGGGCGAAGTCGAAAGCCGTCTCGAAGATCTTGAAAAATCGGCTAAAAAATTAGAAGAATGCCGGCTTACCGCAACCGAAAAAAATCGCTATGAATACGTATTGTACGTAAGGTCGAAAAATAAAATAATTTCCGATATAAACAAGTATAAGTCCGAGCTTGAAATTTATTCGGCTCAGCTTGCGGAAGCGGACGCTCTCATCGCTTCTCTATTAGACATACTAACCGACGCTAAAACTTTGTTCGACGATATAGAAAAAATTTATAAAACAGCGACAAACGAAAAAAACAGCCGCTTAATAGAACTTGCAAAGCTTTGTTCGGATATAGAATATTTAGAAATAAAAATTAAAGATATAGAGTCCGAAATAACAAAAAAAACCAAAGAAGCGGATGAGCTGGATGAATCACGCAAAAGAAACGCCGAAAAATTAACCGGATTAAGTGAAAAGCTTTCGACCGACGAGTCTAATTTTAAAAATCTTAACGAAAAATTAAATATAAAGGCAAAATTGCTTGCCGAAAAAAAAGATCTTATGCTGAGAGTCAAAGGTATTCTTGCGAATATCGAAGACGAAATTTTAGATATAGTCGAAAAATCCCAAAACGGAAAAAACAAAATTATTTTTATAGATAAAAATATTAAAAATATAGAAGCAAAAATTGTAGAAACGCAAAATAATTCCGACAAAATTTCCGCGGAATTAGAAGATGCGGAAATTTCTTTTAATCAAAAAACCCAAGATTTAAAAGAGAACGAACTGTCCGCCGAAACCGTTAAAAAAAAATATTTCGATAACGAAAACGAACTTATCGGATTAGATAAAAAATTCAATGAATATTTTTTGCAAAAAAATGCGTTGGAAAAAGAGCTTATAAAAATTAATATTGAAATAACTAAACTTAATGAATTTATAAAAAACAGGGAAGGATTTTCCGAAGGCGTCAAAGATTTTCTTAAATCAAAAAAGGATTACGACGCATTCCCTTTATCTGACGCTATAGAAATCGAGTCCGGTTTTGAAAATGCGGCGGCGGCAAGTTTCGGAGATGCATTAGAAACGGTTATATTAGACGATATAGATTATGCAAGAAAAGCGATAGAATATATTAATGCAGACAAAAGAGGAAAAATTAAAATTTATATTCCGGGAAAGAATAAAAATAGAGAGCGCGGTAAAAGCGGCGGTGGTTTAGAATGTAAAGTTTGCAATGAG
>JAJZYC010000214.1 GCA_021806125.1 bacterium | reverse complement strand
TTGACGCTTGGAAGAAGGCGGGAGATATAGGTCTTAACCGTATATCTAAATATAAAACGACAACTTTAGATGCTTGGCGCATACCAGAATATCACAAAGCGGAAATTAAAAAAGCTTTGGACAATAAAGGCAAATATAGTTGTTCTTGGCGATATAAATATGATTGTTCCGTCGAAGTAAACGCAACTGAAGAAGTCCAAAGAGCTTGGTTTTCGCTTGAATACAAAGACTGCGGCAACGGGCATTACTATTTACTTTTAAATGAGAACTTGGCTATTTTTAGTGAGGACGATTAATAAAACGCATTGCGGACAACTTCGCTATTGATATAAAGGGGAAAAAATGGGAGGTAATAGAAAACGCGGATTTATGAGGGGAAGCGCAGCCGGAAGAAACGGTTCGCAAATATGGTATACAACCAAAAAATGGTATTGCGAGGTATGCAATAAAGAGCATAGCCCTGCCGTTGTAAGAACGCAATATCAGGGGAAGATAATGTGCGACAGGCAGTATTTTAAGTTAAAAGAAGAAGAATTTATGATGCGTTAAAATTAACAGACAGAAATTAAATTGCAAACTGTTTAACTAAATTTAAGGAGAATATATTATGAATGGAGCAAATAGTTTATTGTATGATTTTATCAATCAATTAAATGATGCTTTTGAACTCGAAGAAAGCGAATTTAACGAAGATTTTGATTCTCAAGAGTTCATGGCGGTTGATAGAGAAATAAACGACAGATTTAAAACTAAAATAACTGTTTTAGAAGATGAGTTTATAGACTACAATGATAAGCCTCTCTATTCTTATATTTTTGGTTTACAAAGCATAGGTTTAGATGAGATTGACGGCTATAATTTTGACAGAGACGAAGTTATTGCAGTTATTAAAAATTATTCCGAAAAAATTAAAAGCTTTGCAAAGAGCCAAAAAGAAGAATTAGAAAAACGGCTTAATGCTTTAACCGTTTTTGCGGAATAATAAAACGCTAATATCATTATTTAAAATAAAAAATAACTTTTTAAAAGGAGTCATTATGAACGGAAAAAGTTTAAAAGAAATTATAATTGCCATACAAAAAATTAAGGGCATACTATATCACGACATTATTGATGACGATTTAAACGATTACGCCTGTCTTCACGGCCCGGGAATTATGCCGAGCATTGAAAAAGATAATCCGTTTGCCAACATATTTAAATACAAGGACGCCGTTGCAAAGGCTTATATAATTAACCATTTAGACACTATAAGGGCGGAGCTTAAAGAAAACAAGGACAAAGCCGGAGACGTAAGCGAACTGATAGATAAAATGCTTAACGCAGAAGAACTGGACGACAATTTTGATAACATCGAAGCATTAATTGAAAGATTAGAGGACTGGATAGACGGGCTTAATATGCCGCCAGCTTTTACCTCTGGCGCCGGAAAAATAAAAATAAGCTACGAAATGCCGGCAAACGACAAACTTATAAGAACCATTAAGGACGTTGCGGAGGAAACGGGCTATTTATTTAGCGAGGAACAATTAAGCGATGCCGTTTCCGCAATAGCCGAAAATATTTTAGATAGGTATTTCGATACTGAATATTTAGATACGGATATTATTTTGGATATTATAACGGATTATTTCGTAAAACAATGAAATAAAAAAAGGGGGGCTTTAATATGTACTCGACAAAAAACAAAGAAGAAGAGCTATCAAGAGAAATTGCAATAAAGCTGTCAAAACCTCTAAAAGACCTCGACGCAAGAATAGATAAAATCATAAGGCAAGACAAAGACGATGGAACAATAGATTACTATGCTTTAGAATTTTCCTTTCTCGTGTCTATGGGCGAAAGAGGATTTTTAAGAACGATTTATTTCGACGAACTGCCTAATGTATCAGAAATCAGGAATATTTGCATTAACGAAATAAAAATTTTTATAGAAATCAAAGATAATTTTTGGGCGAACTATTACGAAGAGCAGGCAGTTGTAAAATTAAAAAAAATATTAAAAAAATGGGCGTCGGCTACTTAAATCTTTATTAAGGGGACTTACACGGGGGGATAAAACATGCCATTTATTAATTATTCGTTTAAAGAACGAAGCTCAAGGAAAATTATATTTTATTTCAGCACATTTTCAAAAGGCGCAGGTATTCAAATCGATTTTGAAGAAAACAAGATTTTAGTAATTAGCAGGGATAGACGGGGATATTTCAAGTATATCGTGGATAATACGGGCGACCGCATGGTTTATACGGACGATGAGAGAATCGGCAATAGGGATTTTAAAGAGATAGTCAAGAAATATAATATTACATTAAGAAAATAATTTCCGCCGTGCGGACAAGTAAATAAATACAGTTGTTATTTTTGAAAAAGAATCAATAAAAATTATGGCGGGGATGTTGGGTTTCGACTAAGCAAAACAAGAAAATAAATTAAACGCAAAGCGGACTGCGAGAGAACTTCGCTATTAATATACGAAGATAATTTAATTATATTTTATATGGGGGCGTTCAATGGATTTGCAAAATAAACAAAATTATTTAAACGAGGTAACAAGGTTAAGGGTTTTAGAAGAATTGGTTAAGGAAACGCAGGAAAAAATTGACGAAGATTTTATAAATTATTACAGAATTGAACATCCTACAGATGTCGAGGCTTTAGAAAAGTATTTAAATGCAGATATCAAAGAATTAATTGTCTTAAAATATGAAGACGATT
>JAJZYC010000213.1 GCA_021806125.1 bacterium | reverse complement strand
AAAATTGCGTTAGTCGCTTTAGTATTAACGTATCTGAAATTTCTTTTGGCTATTATCGTTTTTGTAGCTATCTCTCCCGCTTTATACTTATTTTTTATAAATTCCAGACCGTTATAAAGCAGAAACGTCAATAACACCGAAGATATTAAAAGAATTATTAAAAGAGCGGAATAACGGCTTTTGATTTCAATAGAATTATTTTTTAAAAATTCTAAAAATTTAGTTCTTTTCATATGCTTTTATTATATCTCGGACTAATTTATGCCGCAGAACGTCTGTTTCGTCGAAATTTACCACTTCTATGCCGTTGATATTCTTTAAAATTTTGCTTGCTTTTATAAGCCCCGAATCTTTATTGGAAGGTAAGTCCGTCTGAGTAATATCGCCGTTCACCACTATCTTAGAGCCCGAACCTATTCTGGTAAGCATCATTTTCATCTGCTCGTTGGTAGCATTTTGCGCTTCATCGAGTATTATAAACGAGTTGTTTAAAGTCCTTCCTCTCATAAAAGCTATAGGAGCTATCTCTATAACATCGGTTTCTATAAGCCTCATAGCTTTTTCAAATTCCGCCATTTCATATAGAGCGTCATACAGCGGACGCAAGTACGGATTTATCTTTTGCGCTATATCTCCAGGCAGAAAACCTAATTTTTCTCCAGCTTCCACCGCCGGACGCGTCAAAATTATCCTGTCGAAAACTTTATTCTGAAATAAAGATATAGCGCAAGCCATTGCAAGATAAGTTTTTCCGGTTCCTGCGGGACCTATGCCGATAACTATGTCGCTTTTAAAAATTGCATCAGTGTATTTTTTCTGGTTTGGAGTTCTCGGAGTGATATTTTTCTTTCTTGGAGTTAGAAGAATAGACGGATATAAATGAGCGGCGGCGTTAATTTCCGGACTGCCTATTTTTAATTTTGCCAATCTTTTTAAATCCGCATCGGTTATAGCTTCGTTTGATTTAAACAGGTGCATCAAATCTTTTATAAAAAAACCGGCGGTACGTATATTCTTTTTTAATCCTTTAACGAATATCGTATTACCCCTGACTGACATATCGACGTCGAATTCGGATTCTATGAGACTTTTAATGCCGGAGGAAGGATTTGAAAATTTATTAAAAAGCTCTATATCTTCAAGCTCTATCTTCTCGGTATCGTTCTTTTCATGCTTTGTCAAGGCTAAAGAACCGCCTTCGGTCTTTAAGCGTTTATCGTCTCTGCGCAAATTTTGTTTTTTAATTACCTCTTAAAAAAATATACGAAAAATTATACAATATTACTTATATATTGTATAATTATAATAACTTAAAAAATTATCCGCTTATTTTGATTATAACATTATTGTCAAAAAAGTCAAAAAATAACTAACTGCGGCGTCGGAATTCAATTCAGGCACCGCCGCAAAATGGAACACAAAACGGAAACGGAATGGATTAAATGAACCTAAACAAAAAACATATATTTTTATTAACGGTCTTGATTGCGGTTTTGATAGCAGGCTCATATTTTTCGATGAAATTCATATTTTTTCCGTCGTCCGTTTCCGCAACGCGAAATAAACGAATAAAAATAAAAAAACCGAGTTTTAACCAAATTATGGGTATAAAAACGGTAAAACCTAAACTTTCCAAAACAATCGAAAAACTTACAAAAAAAAAGCGGACTATTAAAACTATAAATTTGAAAGTCTATAGACCTGATATAACTAAACCACTTGATTGTACTAATCTTGACGTATTTCTTTGTACGGTAAAATATTTGCAATATTTAAAATATCTTCCCATTTCTTTAACGCCGGAAGGCAAATATAAGTTTGCATTCCCTTTGCAAAAAAAACTAAAAAAAATTGTTTATTCTTACGCTTGGAATGAACAAAATCCTTTTATCATCGGTTCTATTGCAAGATATCTTAACGAATCGGGCAGGGTTAAAGATTGGGGATACGACAGACCTGAAATAACGGACAAACTTTTATGCGAACTCGAAAAAAGCGCAGAAAAAAAACAATTCAACATACAGCCGTGGGACTGGGTATTAGTTAAACAGTCAAAAACTAATGAGAAAGCCGAATTATACGAAAACGGCCGAATAATTTTTTATTTTCCCGTAAATACGGGAATATTGGGATTAACGCCTGACGGCACTTGGTATGTTTTTCTCAGAATGCCTTATACTACAATGAGCGGACTATTTCCGCTGCCTATTACTCATAAAACATATAAAGCTTTAAAATTACAACATTTCAAAAGAATTGAATATTTAAACGGTTATCCTGTAAAGTTAATCCATTATAGCGATTCCGGGATAAAATATATAGACTATTTTAACAAAAACATAGCTTTGCATTATATGCCACGAAAACATTACGGTTTTCCGCAATCCGCAGGATGCATCGAATTTCCAAAAATTGACGCTTATTTGTTATATAAACAGATAGGCTATGGAACAATAGTTACCGTAACAGGTTCTACTTTAAGCAAAAAAAATAATAATACGGTCAAGGTTCAAAAGGTTAACGTAAATATTAACGATGCCGCTAAAACTAATATAACCGCCCGCGCAAAACAACCTATAGAAAAACTAACTAGAAAAAAAATAAAAAGTTAATGTTTTTTAGCAATTAAGTTTTTTAATATATTAGCGGAATCATTTTTAAAAATTAACGAGGCGGCAAAGTAAATAATTAATCCGGCAGCTATGGAAATTAAAACTGCGAATAACTGGCCGTAATGCATCTTGTTTGAA
>JAJZYC010000212.1 GCA_021806125.1 bacterium | reverse complement strand
GACGCGAAACTCAACTTCATAAATGAAACCCTTTACGTCGAAACGCAAAAAGATAAACCTGCCCCCGAAGACATAATAAAAATGATTGAATTTGCGGGTTTCGGGGCGGATTTGACAGATTCCGGCGAAGTAAACCTCCTTAATTCCGATTCCGAAAACATAAAAAACATTAAATTCAAAATAGAAGGAATGCACTGCACCAACTGCGCAAAAGCCATCGAAAAAGACGTAGGTAAGCTGAACGGCGTAAACTCGATAATCGTAAACTTCGTCGGAGAGAGCGGCTCCGTGTCTTACGACCCTTCAAGAACTTCCAAAGAAGAGATATTTAAAGCGGTTGTAGAAAGCGGATATACGCCTGTGGACGAAATCGAAGAATATGAAGGGGATATAAAAAAAGGAACGGAAGCCGAAACGGAAAAATTAAAAAAACGCGTCAAAATACCAGACTGGAAAAAAGACCTTTACTGGCTGATATTTACGCTTATAATCGCAATTCCGGTCGTCATACTGACATATATAGATATATTTGGCATATACAGGATACTTGCTTTATTTATACTGGCTACGATAGTCCAGTTCACCGCAGGATTAACGTTTTATAAGGGGGCGTATTATTCTTTAAAAAGTTATTCGTCCAATATGGACGTTCTGGTTTCTCTCGGCATTTCAGCCGCATATTTTTATTCCGTCGCTTCCGTTTTTTTATTCAAGGGCGAACTTTACTTCGACACGTCGGTATTGCTTATTCTTTTCATAAGAACCGGAAAACTGCTGGAAAAAATATCGAAGCAGAGGGCGGCTTCGTCTCTGAAAGCGCTCTTCAAACTTCAGGCAAATAAAGCAAATCTCGTCGAAACCGACGGAACTATTAAAGAAATAGATACTTCCGACGTTAAACCGGGCGATATTCTGCTTGTAAAAAAGGGGGATAAAATTCCGGTTGACGGCGTAATAACTTACGGGCAAACCCAAATAGACGAATCTATGCTGACGGGCGAACCCGTTCCCGCCGAAAAAGGCGTGGGCGGCGAAGTAAGCGGCGCTACTATAAACGAAGGACAGGCAGTTAAAATTAAGGCGTTAAGGGTCGGAAAGGATACCGTGTTGTCCCAGATAGTCAGGTTAGTCGAGGACGCCCAGGCGGACAAGGCTCCTATTCAGCGTATAGCCGACGAAGTAACTAATTATTTCGTTCCAGCGGTTGTGATAATATCCTTGCTCACGTTTACGGTATGGAAATTCATGCTTCATTCGAATTTCTTATTTGCCCTATCCGCCTCCATCGCCGTTTTAGTCATAGCTTGCCCTTGCGCAATGGGACTTGCAACGCCCATGGCTCTTATGGTCGGAAGTTCGATTGGCTTAGAAAAAGGGATACTGATTAAAAAATCGTCGAGCCTCGAAGAAATCGCAAGAATTAATGCCGTAGTTTTCGATAAAACGGGAACTATTACATATGGAAAACCTGAGGTCGCGGATATTATATCTCTTAACGGCCTGCCGAAAAGCGAAATTCTGAAAATTGCCGCATATGCCGAAAGTTTTTCTTCCCACCCCATAGCCGCCGCAATAGTCGATAAATTTAATTCTTTTAACGATAACGATAATTCGCCTTCGGAAAACGGCAATACGCCACAGAATAGCCAAAACATAGAAAATAAGGGATTGCTTCGCTTAGCCCGCAATGATGATATAAAGTCGCCGAATATGCCTGCTCCTGAAAATTTTGAAGAAATCGGCGGATTCGGCATAAAATTAAACTATGAGGGCAAAAAAATAATCATAGGCAAAAAAGAAATATTCAAGGACGTTAAAGGCATAAGTTTCGATATGTCTAAATTTAACGAATTTGAAGAAAAATTTGCAATAGAAGGAAAAACCGTAGTCGGAATATCCGTAGATTCCGATATTGCCGGAATTATTTCTTTATCGGACAGGGTTAAAGAAACGGCAAAACCTGCCGTATCCAAATTAAAATCTATCGGCATTTCGGTATATCTTTTGACAGGCGATAATCGAAATTCGGCGGTAAGCGCCGCCGCCCAAGCAGGAATAGACGAAAAAAACGTTATTGCAAACGTTTTGCCTCAGGATAAACTCGATGAAATAAAAAAACTAAAAAATACGGGTTTAAAAGTAGCGATGGTCGGAGACGGCATAAACGACGCTCCCGCTCTTGCCGCCGCAGACGTAGGAATTGCCATAGGAAGCGGAACGGACGTAGCAAGGGAAACGGGCGACGTAATTTTAGTAAAAAACGATATTAACGACGTATATAAAAGCGTATCTCTCGGCAGAAAAACTTTATTTAAAGTAAAACAGAACCTTTTCTGGGCTTTTTTCTTCAACGGTCTTGGCATACCTTTAGCCGCGGGGGTTTTTTACGGGTTAACGGGATTTTTAATTCCTCCGGCTTTTGCAGGCGCGGCGATGGCGGTTTCCAGCATAACCGTTTCCCTTAATTCTATACTGCTAAGGAGTTTTTCCGCAAAAATGGACAATTTATAAAATTTATACGTAAAACGATAATGCCGATTTGCCGTGCGGTTTCTCGTTTATTAATTTATACGGCGGATATTCAGCCGATAATATTTCTCGTTTATCATGCTGAACTATTATGCCGCCGCCGCTGCTGTCGGTGATTCCGCCTGCGGGATGTTTTATAATCTCTTTTATAGTTTTTTCGCAAAGCCCTGTGCCGTAAGGAGGGTCGATAAAAATATAATCGGGCTTATATTCGCTTAAAATTCCCTTTTCTACGGCTTT
>JAJZYC010000211.1 GCA_021806125.1 bacterium | reverse complement strand
GATATAAAGGTTTCATACAGATTCCGCAAAGGTTTTAAACATAACGTATTTTTGTTTTTTTAGCATTAATCTGGTATAATTATAACTATAAATAATATAATTATAAAGTATAAAATTTATCGGAATAAAAAAATGTACTATTTTGCACCGGTATCCGACATGTTCGAAACTTCGGATTATATAGCTGTATATATAGAACTTGCCGGAGTCAGAAAAGAAGATATAAATATAGAAATCGGGGGAGGAATACTTGAAATCAGGGGTATTAAACGCCGTTTTGGAACTAATGAAGAATGTAATTTTCAAAGAATGGAGAGACCTTTCGGCTTATTCAAAAGAAGATTTAGTCTGCCTTCTTCCGCAAACTATGACGGCGTTAAGGCGTCTTTCGAGGAAGGTCTGCTTGAAATAATTATACCTAAAAAAAAGATAAGCGGGGGATTTAAAATTTCCTGCATTGAAATTAACGATTGAAAAACAAATAATGCAAAAATACTATTAAGGACGGTAAACAAACTTATGTTTAATTTAGACTATTACGAGGACAAACTTTCGGAAAGCGGATATAGGGTTTTAACAATTTCCATAGAGGAATCGAAAAGAAGAAAACATTTTTATCTTGGACCGGAGCATATTTTTTATGCTCTGACTTTAGTGGACGAGGATCTTTTAAATGAAATTTTTTTGGAGTTAAGAATCGACAAAAGAAAGATAATGAAACTTTTGAACGATTATATGATGTCGTCCGACCAGTATGTCGGTGAAGGAATGAAAATTCCGCTTCAAACAAGAAATTTATTTAAAAGCGCTTACGATTACGCCCAAAGCGCCGGCAGAAACCTTATAGAATCTACGGATTTTTTAATGGTAATGTTCCAGGAGCCGAGTTCCGCTCCAAACAAAGTCTTTAAAGCGCTTGGCGTGGATTCGGTAGTGCTTGCCGATAAGATTTTTCAGAAAATGAGGGAAAGAAGGAGCAGAAGCGACGAAAACAGAAGAAAATACGACCTGCCTTATACGCTCAGACAGCATGCCGTAAATTTAAGCAAACTTGCAATTATGGATAAACTGCCTTTAGTATTCGGAAGGGAAGAAGAAATTACCAGACTTATGGAAATACTCTGCCATATAGACAGACCTAATTCCGCTATAATAGTAGGAGAGCCCGGCGTAGGAAAGACGGCGGTAGTAGAAGGTCTTGCAAGAAAAATAGAACTTGAACCATACAGCGTTCCGGCAAGGCTCAGAAATAAAATTATAGTAAACCTGCAGATGAATTCTTTAGTTGCAGGAACGGTTTTCAGGGGCATGTTCGAAGACAGGATGGAAAAGATAATAAACGAACTGAAGTCCAGAAAAAATATAATTTTATTCGTCGATGAAGTGCATACCATTATCGGCGCCGGTTCCGCAATTGCAGTTCCCAGCGATGCGGCAAATATATTAAAATCCTCCCTTGCAAGAGGCGAAGTGCAGATGATTGGAGCTACGACGCTTTCGGAATATAAGGAGTTTATTTCCGAAGACGAAGCCCTTGCCCGCAGATTCAGATTAGTCAACATTAACGAGCCTAATACGGAAGATACCAAAAGAATACTCTACGGTCTTAAAAGAAGATTCGAAGATACATACGGCGTAGAGATAGAAGATTCCGCTCTTGACGAGTCGCTTAAACTGTCGTCCCGTTATTCCAAATCTTTAAGGCTTCCGGACAAAGCTATCGGATGGGTGGATTCCGGATGCGTAAAGGCCGAAATATACAACGACGATAAAATAGTTAAAAAGGAAAATATCTATCAGGTAATCGCCCAGGAAACAGGTATGCCTATAGATTTGATTAAAAGAGACGTCTTAGAAAGATTTCAGGATATGGAGGAATTTTTCTCAAAAAGGATAGTCGGACAGAAAGACGCCGTTAATTCTTTAGCAAAACATTTAAGGCTAAATAAAGGACCATTGAAAGGAAATTTTAACAGACCCGATGCGGTGCTTCTTTTTTTAGGCCCTACGGGAGTCGGAAAAACGGAAACCGCAAAGGCCATGGCGGAGTACCTGTTCGGTTCCGAAAGAAATATAATCAGGATAGATATGTCGGAATATAAAGACGGCTCGATAGCAGTGGATAAACTAATAGGTATGCCGAGAGGCATAGTCGGTTCTTCGAGAGGCGGAACTTTAACCAATCAGGTAAAAGATAACCCTTATTCCGTAATTCTTTTGGACGAAATAGAAAAAGCCAGCGATCTCGTATTTAATCTTTTCCTTCAGGTTTTCGACGAAGGTTTTTTAACCGACGGAAGAGGCAAAAGAGTTTATTTTTCTGATTCCGTAATTATTATGACGTCGAATCTTGGTTCGCATGAATTTTCAAAATTTACGAAACCGCTTGGTTTTATAGAATCAAACGATATAGTAAAGTCTATTAAAGGAACGATAAATAAAGAAATAGAAAACTTTTTTTCTCCGGAATTTATAAACAGAATAGACGATATCGTTATTTTTTCGCCGCTTACGAAAGAAGAAGTTAAAAAAATCGCATTGATGCATATTGAAACTATAAATAAAACGATGTCTGAACATGACAAAGAAATTATCGTTACCGGCGCCGCTTTAGAAAAATTAGTCGAGACCGGCTACAGTTCAAAATTCGGAGCGAGATTTTTAAAGCGTACCATCGACGACATTATTAAGGTTCCGCTGACGCTTAAATGGAAAGATGGAGATATATTTACCGCCGAACTTAAAGACGGCGAAATATCCATTGTTTCGGATAAAAATCCCAA
>JAJZYC010000017.1 GCA_021806125.1 bacterium | reverse complement strand
GGGTCGCCTAGCCTCAATGTTTTAAAGAAAAGCTCCTCCGCTTTTTTGACATTCCGGGGGCCGACGTCGTTCTTAATCGCAAGATTTTTTAGCGTCGTAAGAACGGTTTCCCAGCTGTAATTTTGAGGGCACAACTCAACGCACGTATGACATTCAAGGCATTCCCACACTATTTTAGAAGACATCGCCCTTTCGACGTCGTTGTCCAGAATCATTTTTATAACTAAAGGCGGGTCGTAGGATTCAAAAGAAAGGCTCATAGGACAGTCGTTTTTGCATGCGCGGCAATTATAGCATCTGACTAAAGAATCCCTGTCGAAAACAGCCGAATAATCGGTCAACGCCTTTATCCCGTTAAACTTTTCGATAAACTTTCCGGCTTTGATTTTATGCTGCGATATAAAATCCTCGGCGCCTTCTATACCGAAAGCCAGGCACATAAGTTCTTCTAAGGTTATAACCGGAATCTGGCGGTTAAGCCCTTCTTTTAAGAGCATAAATTGATTTGTATCGAACTGGGTAAAACATGAGGGACATACCGTAGAAATGGCATCGGCTTTGCTCTCATTAATAGAATCTAATTTTATCCTTGCCATAACAAGCGATTTATCATGCTCGTCAACCCTGTCCAATGCCTGTCCGCAACACATCATTTTGTTCTTATAATTTACTACGTTTGCCCCGAGCGCTCTTAAAATATTGTCATATTTACGCGGGTCGAACGGGGAATCGAAATTTATGGCATGGGAAGGCCTGACCAAATGGCATCCGTAATGTATGGCGATATTTAAGCCTTTAAGGGGATATTTAACGTTAGCCCTTATTTTATCGAGTCCTACTTCGTCGTGAAGATGCTCTATAAAGTGATATACCGAAGATTTGCCGGAGAAGTTCAAGTTAAGGTTCTCGAGGGTTAGATTTAATTTTTTTTGATACGGAAGGTTAGACGATACTTTTGCCTTTATCTGCTTGAGATTTGAATAGCATCCGGTGCAAACCGACATAATATCTACATTTTCATTTTCGGCAAGGGCGATATTTCTTATTCCCGTTAAATCGAAAAGAGTTTCGTCGATGTTTTTTACTAAAGATTTTTCGGGACAGCAGGTAAAAGAATCGATATCCCTGTATTTTATGTTTAACCTGTCTAATACCAGTCTTGTAGCTTTTTCCATAAAAGGAAACTTTGCCTGAATAGTACAGCCCCAAAAAAAAGCATATTCTTTATTCATATTTATATTTTATTATTGTATAATTTATTTATGTATCTATATATAAACAGTATAAAATATATAAAAAAAAAATTCAATTTTAAAATGATTTATTTTAAAATTTTATGAATACTATAAAAGAGATTCAGCCGTTTGAATTAAATTCGCATATCGATTTCGATTACGCTAAATCGTTTTCCTCATGCGGTATGCCTGTCGCCATAAAGGGTATTAAAGGCGAAATCCTTTATATGAACGAACCAGCAAAAATGCTTTCTAATTCTTCTAAAGAAACCATTTTCGTTTCATATGACGAAAAATTATCCGAAAATGCAAAACGCATAAATGAACTTAGTCATACGGCGATAAATAAAACAATAAACGTCAAAACGGGAAGCGGACAAATAAAAGAAAGATTTTTTAATATCGAAAGTATAACTCTTTTAAACAAATTCGGACTTTTTTCCGGAACTTTATTTATTTTTCACGATTTAACGCCTTTAGTCGATTCCATCGTTTCTTTAAGCGGAAAATCAGGTAAAAACGGCACGGTTTACGACGAAATAACAGGCATGTTTTTAAAAAATCAGTTCGAAGAAGTTTTTTCGAGGGAAACCGAAAGGTCGGAAAGATACCGGTTTCCTTTATCGGTATCGGTATTCTATTTTGAAAATTTAATTTTTTTCGGACAGTCGAGCGGAAACGACAAGCTAAACCAGGTGCTTAAATATATAGGTATTTATTTTAAGCAGAAATTGAGAAAAACCGATATAGTTTTTAGAATAGATTTTAATAATTTCACCAGCATAATGCCCCATACCGATTTTGAAAATGCCGATAATAAATTTAAAAAAATTAAGGATGAATTGTTCGGACTGTTAAAATTCCCCAATAACGTAAAACCGGCTTTAAAATACGGAATTTCGGAATTAAATTTAAAAAAACATTATAAAAATTATAACCTGCTGATAGAAGAAGCCAAAATAAATTTGAGAGAAAGGGGCAATCTATCCGCCGAGCAGAACGGCCGATACGCTTTTTAAATATTTATACGAGGAAATTAAAGAAAATATTATGCTTATATAAATAAGCGCCAAACCTATATATCCGAAATTAAGATAAAAATGCTTATAATAAATAAGCAGACAAAATATTCCGAACATCTGAAACGCCGTTTTCCATTTTCCTTCTTTTCCGGCAGAAATAACTATGCCTTTTTCGCTTGCTATCGCCCTTAATCCCGTTACGAATATTTCTCTGAATATTATTACCGCTACTACCCAGGCGGGAATTCTTTTTAGCGGTATAAGCATAATAAGAATAGTAATAACGAGCAGTTTATCCGCAATCGGATCCAGAAAAATTCCAAGATTGGTAACGAGCTTTTTTTTTCTTGCAATATAGCCGTCTATAAAATCCGTCAAAATTGCAATAAAGAAAAAAACGGCGGCATATATTCCGTAAATTTCTTCTTTAAAAAAAAGCAGCCCGAATATTACGGGTATTATTAAAATTCTTGAAAAAGTAAGAATATTGGGAATATTGTATATCTGCTTTTTATCTTCCATTTGCTCTATCTTTTTTCATTGTAGTATTGCATAACCTCGTTGACATAGTTGCGGGTCTCGTCATAAGGAGGTATGCCGCCGTATTTTTTAACGGCTTTACTGCCGGCGTTATAAGCGGCAAGGGCTAACGGCAGATTGCCTCTATATTTGGCAATGAGGCTCTTTAAATATTCCGTGCCGCCGTAAATATTCTGGGACGGGTTAAAGGGGTCGGTTACATCGAGCTTTCTCTGCGTTTGAGGCATAAGCTGCATTAGTCCTTCCGCTCCTTTATCCGAAACAGCTTTAATGTTAAATCCGGATTCCGCTTTAATGACCGCTTCTATTAATTTCGGGCTTACGTTATATTTTTTTGAAGCCTTTAATATTATATTTTTATATAATACGCGTCCGTATCCGTTAATATCGATTCCGCTTTTCCTTTGCGTACGCATATAAAGATTGTATCCGCTCGAAACCGGAACGTTCGAGAAATAAACGGTTCCGTTTTTGCCGACGCGCATATATATATCGGCGGCGGCGGCGGCCGAGTAGACTATGTTTATTAAAAAAACCGCAGTTGCAATAAAAATATATAAAGTCTTCATAGGCTTTCACGCAGTAAAGCATTCATAGCGGCGGCGGCCGATGAACTGCCGCCCAAATTTCCAAAATTACCTATTGCATTGAAAAAATTATTTTTATAAAGAGCCTCCTTAGACTCAGAGGCGCCTACAAAACCCACGGGCATTCCTATAATTAAAGACGGTCTGTAATTTATAGTTTTATAAAGTTCGCCGCAGATATCTATAGCTGCCGTAAGCGCAGTAGGAGCATTGCCTATTATTATTATATCCGGCAGTTTTTCGCTTATAGCGGTTTTAATAGAAAAAGCCGATTTAGTCGTTCCGGAGGAATCTGGAGGCGTTTCTGCAGAATTAATATAACAGCTTAAATCCAGAATTATGTTTTTATTAACGTTTCTGCTTATCCCCGCCTTTGTCATTTCAGAATCGCATACGATTTTCAATGGTTCTTTTTTAAGGATTTTTTCTTTGATGAGCCTTATGCTTTTTTCTGCCGAGCCGTTAGTGAAAAAAATAGTGCCTGCATAACTTATGTCGCTTGTGGCATGAATAACTCTTTTCACAACTGTTTTCTCGGCTTCGGAATACGAATCTTCGAAACGTTTGTCGTCCTTTAAAAAAGAATCTATAATGCTTATGCTTTTTCCGTAAATAGCCTCGCCTGCGTTCATGCCTTGAGATAAAACCGTTCCGTTCATTGCTAATGCGTTCCCTGCTTATAAATGTTATAATATATTAATATATATTAAAATTTACCATATTTTATCTTTAAAAACAAGCAGATAAAGCCTTTAAAAAAATAATAAAATGAATAATAAATACTGGATATTGGACAAATCGCAAAAAGAACTGGAAGAATACTGCATAGCGAAAGGATTTAAAAAATATAACGCCGAACAGATTATGAGATGGATTTATTCCTGCAGGATTTTCGATTTTTCAAAAATGACGGATATTCCTAAACCTCTCAGGGAAAACCTTGCCGGTAATTTTAACGCTTCGCTTTCGGAAGTCGTAGATACGCAGTACGAAACGGATGCCGGGGGCAGTTCTAAAAAATATCTTATAAAATTTGGGGACGGAGGGACTGCGGAATCCGTTTTGATAGACTACAAAAAAAGAAAAACTTTATGCCTGTCTTCCCAGATAGGGTGCAGAATGGGTTGCGCTTACTGCGAAACATCGGGCATGGGTTTTACAAGAAACCTGACGTCGGGAGAAATAATATCCCAGATATTAACGGTAGAAAACGATACCGGAGACGCTATTACCAATATCGTTTTTATGGGTATGGGCGAACCTTTAGATAATATAGGAGAAGTCGAAAAATCGCTGGATATAATATCTAACGATAAATTTATCGGCATAGCTCCGAGAAAAATAACCGTTTCCACATGCGGATTACTGAATGTTCTGAGCAGTTTAAATTTTAACGAATACAGATACAAGATTGCCATTTCTTTAAACGCGTCCGATAATACGACAAGAAGCATGCTTATGCCCGTTAATAAAAAATTCCCGATAGAAAATTTAGCCGCTTTGATAAACGGCAAAAAACCTTCTATTCATAATAAAACAACGATAGAATATGTGCTGATAAAAGGGATAAACGACGGCATAGAAAACGCGGTAAAATTAATTAAAATGTTTTCGCCCGCAAAGGTAAAATTTAACCTGATACCTTTAAATAAAGAACAAAATTCGATACATCTGAAAAACTTCGAAAGACCGGACGATGCCGCGGTAGATAACTTTAAATCGAAATTAGCTAAAGCCGGCTTTACGGTAACCGTAAGATTTTCAAAAGCCCGTTCGATAAACGGCGGGTGCGGACAGCTTAAGGCGAAAACGATAAATTCCTGATAAAATATTTTTGGAAAATCCCGCTGCCCGAAAGAGGAAAATTTTTAGATATTCTAATTATATCTTTTATGCCTCTTTCCCTTTGCGGAGGTTCCGCCGATATGTATTTTAAACATCCAGAAAGAACCGACCCGTCCATTACGTTAATATTTTTTTCTTTGAATGGAAAAATATCGAGCAAATCTATAATATCCGGCCTTATATGGCTGCCGAAAGTTCCGGAAATATATACGTCGAAATCTTCGTAGTCTGAAATTTTAAATTTATCGAGCAATATTTCCGAAGCCGATTTGACTGCAGATTTTGCAAATTGAAACTGCCTGACGTCTTCCTGAAAAAATTTTATATTATTTTTACCGTCTAAATAAAGAATAATTTCATTTTCGCCTTTTTTTTCGGTTTTTCCGACGACCGTGAAACTTTCCGATTCTATTTCTTCCGGCGGCAGAATTCTGCCGTCTTTATTTATTATGCCTTCCCTCAAAAGTTCATACATAAGGCTCATTATGCCGCTTCCGCAAATTCCCGACGGAGCCTGAGCAGATATAGTTTCAATTTGAAACGCGCCGTTTTTGAGACGGACATCGGAGACCGCCCCGTCAGAGGCGGTCATTCCGGATTTTATATTTCCGCCTTCAAATGCTGGTCCGGCAGGAGCGGAAGTTGTATATATTCTATCTTTGCAACCTACGGCTATTTCGACGTTTGTTCCGAAATCCGCGATAAAAGCCGGCTTATTTCTATTAGCCATATCTAAATAATAAATTGATGCGACGGCGTCTCCGCCGACGAACCCGTCTAATACCGGAAAAATAAACAGTTTTTTATCTTTAATATTAAAACCGTGGATGTAATCGGTATTTTCGGGGAAAAAAATTTCGGAAGACGTCCTGTAGGGAGGCTTTGAAAGCGAAATTAGGGGATAAGCGCATAATGCCATTTCCATAACCGTATTGCCGGCAACGACAACCTCTTTTATATCCCCGTAATTAAACCCTATTTCATTTTTGTATGAATCTATAAGGGCGTTTATAGTCGATACCGCCCCTTCCTGCAGTTTTTTAACGGAATTTTTATCTAAACCGTTCTGTATCCTTTTTACGGAATCCAGGCCGAATTCCGGATATTGAAAATTTAAGAGGCTTTTAGCCGGAAAAACGTTTTTTCCGCCGCCGGTCAAAACCGCCGCAACGGTCGTCGTGCCTAGATCTACACCGAGCGAGTATTCCATCGTTATACTATATTTATATAAATGCCGCCTTCTATGTTTTTATCTAAAACCCTGCCTATCTTATAAAGAGGTTCGCCATTTATTTTAAATATCGTTTCCGTTTCCGCGGCTTTGCCTTCGGGAACCGAAAATATTAAACCTCCGGAAGTTTCAGCTCCGAAAGATATCCATAATAAGGTTTCGTCGATACCGTTTTGTATAGACGCATATCTGCTGAAATATTTTCTGTTGCGCTTAGTTCCGGCAGGATTAATTCCTTTTCTTATAAGTTCCCGAACTCCGTTTATAACCGGAAGGAGATGCAGGTCTATTTCGCAGCGCGTTCCGCTTGCGAGCATCATTTCGCTAAGATGCCCTATAAGCCCAAACCCCGTAACGTCGGTTACGGCGCTAGGCGCCTTTAAAGAGACCGCTAATTCTGAAGCATATTTATTGAGCTTCGACATAGACAGAGCCGCCTCTTTCATCGTGTCTTCGTTAAGAAAATCGGTGCATATGGCGCTTACGGCAAATCCCGTACCGAGACTTTTAGTAAGAAACAAAACATCCCCTGGTTCCGCGCCGCTATTCGAATAAATTTCATTTATACCGCATATGCCGGTAACGCTAAGACCGTATTTTATTTCTTTATCGTCTATAGAATGTCCGCCCAGAAGAGCGGCGCCGGCTTCTTTAATCTTATCCAAACCTCCCAGCAGTATAAGATTAAAAACGTCTTTTTCTATATCGTTTACGGGAAAACAGGCGATATTCAATGCCGTTAAAGGCTTCCCTCCCATGGCGTAAACATCGGAAAGGGCATTAGCCGCCGCAATCTGTCCGAAAGAATACGGGTCGTCTACCACCGGAGTAAAAAAATCTACTGTTTGGATAAGGCAGACGGAATCGTTAACTTTATAAACGCCTGCATCGTCTTTATATCCGAAGCCTACTAAAACATTGTCGTTTTCCGGCACCGGCAGTTTTTCTAAAATTTTGGAAAGATCCTCCGGACCTATCTTGCACCCTCAGCCGTGTGCGCTTGTCAGGCTAGTAAGTTTGTATTTCTTCGACGTCATTTTTTATTTTTTCTTTAAGGGGTCGGCATTTTTCCGCCCACTATGAGATATTTAAGGTCTTTATCTGTAAACTTGACCCCGCCTCCGAAATATACCGACCTCTGCGAATTATCTGTTATATTATCGTATCCTGCGTCTAAAAATATATGCCTGTAAAAAGTATAGGCGATGCCTGCGTTAATATCCTCGCTTACGCCGTTGTTGTCGGCATTAAAACCGAACGCCCTTGCATAAAGTTTAAGATTTTTGCCCGTATCCGGAACATAATAATTTACGCCTACCGCGCCGGTCGAATACAGCAATCCGGCAAGAAGCGTAAAATTATAGAAATTTTTTGCTATCAAAGCATTCAATTTTATGCTATTGGAGTAACTGTATTGGGTCGTATTAGTAGTTACGCTCGAAGGATAAAATTGCCCCGACGGAGGATTATTGGTAGTGTAAGTCGTGGTCTGGGTTTCTCCGTAAGTATTCCCGTAACCCATAGGCACAGAAGCCACGCCTAGTTCGTAATAATGTCCGGGAGACGGCTGAAGCTTAACGTTCACCTGCGAAACGGAGCCTTTGCTCCTCGCTAGATACTGGGAATTCATATTTACCTTAACCTGAAATTGGCTGTATCCGCCGACCAAATTATTAATTCCTTTAAGCGAGCCGTTAAGATTGTCGTACACCGAATTTCTGTTTACTAACCTGCCTATAGTTCCCTGGCCGTTATTAATTTTAGAAGAAATCCCGTACAGTTCGTTTAAAGTAAGTTTTAATTTTTTTGTATCTGCATTTATATTTTTTAGGCTGTCGTTAATATTGCCTCTATTTTTAGCTACGATATAATTCAAATTTTTAGAAAGCCCCTTTATGTTTTCGGTAATGGCGGGAAGTTCTTTTTTCAGATTATAGGATATGGAATCGAAATTATGGATTGTCCTTGTAATAGCGGCATCGTTCTGCACGGTTAAACCGTTTATGTTTTTTGAAATAGAAGCAAAATTGGACATAATTACGTCCACGTTTTGCTGGTTTTCATACACAAGCCTGTTTAAATTTATTGAAAGCGCCGCAATATTGTGAAGTATAGCCTTTATATTTTCTTCGCCGGTCTTTGTGCCTATAGAGTTTTTTAAAGATTTAGAAACTTTTTCCAGGTCTCCCGCGGTCTTGGAAAATTTCATAATAAGGGCGGACATGCTCTGGGGGGATATTTCGCTTCTTATAACTTCCTTATTTAAAGATTCTTTAGTTTCGGACGCCGGCTCTGCGCCTGCCGGAGATATAGATATATAAGCTTCTCCGAGCAGGCTCATCGACCTTATGGACGCAACATATTGCGGATAGACCTTGTACTCGGTTTTTATCGCCATATAGACTCTGGCAAGCCCTTTTTCTAAGCTGATTTTTTCTACGGTTCCTATTTTTATTCCGGCCATAGTGACCGCAGTTCCCGCACCTATTCCGTTCGCCGATTTAAAATATGCGGAAATAGTATAAGTAGGCGGTTTAAATATGCGGATTTTCCCTACTTTGACGGAAAAATAGGCGAGTATCAGCAAAACCGCAACAACAAAAATGCCTACCTTGGTTTCTTTATTGATATTCATAACAAATAAATAAAAATTAAATTACAATAGGTCCTTCCATGCTTCCTTTTATAAACTGTTTAACGACCGGATTTATAGATTTTCTGAACTCTTCGGGCGCTCCGGATTCTATAATACTGCCGTCGTAAAGCATAGCAATAATATTGCCTGTTTTAAACGCCCCAGATATATCGTGGCTTATAATTATTCCGGTAAATTGAAATTTATTATGCATGGATATAATAAGATTGTTGATGACGTCGGACATAACCGGGTCTAATCCGGTAGTGGGTTCGTCGAAAAGCATTATCTCTGGCTTCAGTATTAAAGCTCTTGCGACTCCTACCCTTTTTCTCATCCCTCCTGAAATCTCGGATGGCATCTTATTTTCCTGTCCTTTTAAACCTACGTCTTCCAAGACGGAAAAAACCCTGTCTTTTATCTCGTTTTCGGAAAGTTTAAGATGCTGCCTTAGCGGAAAAGCAACATTTTCAAACACGTTTAAAGAATCCAGAAGCGCCCCGTCCTGAAATACCATTCCGAATTTTTTTCTTATCTCGTTAAGCTCTTTTTTTTTTAGGGTATTTATATCTATGCCGCCTATTAAAACCTTACCTGAATCCGGTTTCATAAGTCCGATTATGTGTTTCAGCATTACGCTCTTTCCGCCGCCGCTTCTGCCGATAACGACCGTTATTTGTTTTTCGCTGAACTCTATGTTTAAATTATCTAACACCTTTACGCCGTTGAAAGATTTAGACAACCCCTCCAAAATAATCATAACGAAAGATTAATAAAATTGATAAATTTTATCCTTCTATTAAAGGTTTTTAATTGATTAGACATATTAAATTATATGAGAGCTTCAATATGTTTAATTATATATCCAGTAGTTTAAATAATCAATTAATAATGAAGCAAAAAAATAACTAAAAAAGAATAGAGGTGAGCAAATAATCCGCAAAAAGTATATATATCGAACTCAACACCACTGCCTGGGTAGTAAACCTTCCCACCCCTTTTGCGCCTCCGGTAGTCTGAAAACCCTTAAAGGTGCTTATTACCGCAAGTATCGCACCGAAAAAAACAGATTTTAATAAACCGTTATATATATCGCTCAGTTTGATATACTGGTATATCTTTTCGATATAAGTAACATGGTTAAGCCCTAAAAAATACACGTAAACCACATAACCGCCTATTATGCCTATCAAAGAGCACAAAACGGCCATTACCGGAAGCATAGCCATTGCGGCAAGTATCCGCGGAACCGAAAGAAAATAATACGGGTCCACCGCCATAACTTCGAGAGCGTCTATCTGCTCCGTGACTTTCATGGTTCCTATTTCCGACGCCATAGAAGAACCGCATCTTGCGGTTATCATAAGTGCGGTAAGGACAGGACCAAGCTCTCTTACCATAGACAATGCGACAGTTGGTCCTATCATATATGTAACTCCGACTATTTTCGCAGCGTAATAAGCCTGAAGCGACAGAACCATGCCGGTAAAAAGGCCGGTCAATCCGACAACATAGAATGAATCCATTCCGATAAAAATTATCTGGTCTATGAGATTTTCGAAATTTATAAAATATTCCGGTATCGAAATAAGGGACTCCCACATATAAATCGCGATAGAACCTAATTCGTCAACGGTATATAAAGCAAATTTACCTGTTTTTTCAAACGGAACGAGAATTATATTATTCATAAAACCGCTATTATGATTCTTCCAGCTCGACATGCCAGTAAGCGTTGTCCACTAAATTAAGAAAAGGCATCCATTCTTTATACATAATGTTCGTAAGGGATATATGGTAATACGGCGACCATTCGGGTTTTCTGGGTTTTTTTATCAGTTTCATTCCCGCTCCTTCCGGAGTCCTTCCTCCCTTGGCTCTATTGCATGGAATACAGCTGCACACTACATTTTCCCATGACGAAATACCTCCGGACATTCTCGGAATAACGTGGTCTAAGTTTAAATCGCTTTTTTTAAATTCTTTCCCGCAATACTGGCATCTGTTTTTATCTCTTAAAAAGATGTTGGCCCTTGAAAATTTGATATATCTTTTGGGCAGTTTATCATAATTAAGAAGAATTATTACTCTCGGCGCCCTTATCGCCCTGCCTACGAGTCCGATAGAATTTGTTTTTTCGGTTACGGAAAGTTCCTGCCATGAGTCGAAACTGAACGTTCTATAGTTTTCGTCAACCGCTTTGGCGATATCCTGATAAAGCAATATAAGCGCTCTTTTCAGCGAGGTAACGTGGACCGGCAAAAAAGACTTATTCAGGACGAGAACGCTTGAAGATACCATGATTATTTTATTTTTGTATTTATAATAAAATTAAATATTATTATATTATATCAATAAAATAAAAAATAAAAAACCAAAAAGTCTTATTTTGAAATTAATGCGAGGGCATTCAATATATCGTTAAAATCGTCTTCCAACACAGTTCTCATGTCAAGCAGGTATTCTTCGTTTTTTATTTTTCCGATAATCGGCGTATTACAGGCGCGGAAAATTTTACCCAGTCCGGACGCGCTTATTTTTTTATGTGCGATACTCAAAGCGAATGTCTTAAGCTCATAATCGGGAAGCGCACCGCCGCCGACTATGCTTGAATCTTCGACTATTTTAAAATCGAATGAATTTTTATCGATATTTTTAATTTTTTTAATTTTATTTAAAAGTTTTACCGCTTTTTTTCTTATTTCTTTTTCGGTCTGAGCTATAAGAAAGAGCGTCGGAATATTTTTGACGGCTCTTTCGGTGTCTAAATATTCGAACAGAACCGCTTCCAGCGCGGCAAGCGTCATCTTGTCTATTCTGAATGCCCTGCTCAAAGGGTTTGAAGCAATCATATCGACATAACCGGCTCTTCCTGCTATGATTCCCGCCTGAGGTCCTCCGAGAAGCTTATCTCCGCTGAACGTAACGATATCTACGCCGGTATTGACGACTTCCTGCGCCGTAGGTTCATAAGGCAGTCCGAATTTTTCCAAACCGACTAAACTTCCGGAACCAAGGTCTTCCATAACGGGTATATTATATTTTTTCCCTATAGCGGCTATATCGCCCCCGGTCGGCTCATATACAAAACCGGTCATCCTGAAATTGCTTTGATGGACCTTTAATAATAGGGCGGTATTTTCATTTATGGCGGATTCGTAATCCTGCGGCTTAGTTTTATTAGTAGTTCCCACTTCAACGAGTTGTGCCCCCGATGCCTTCATTATATCGGGTATTCTGAATGAACCGCCTATTTCGACGAGTTCGCCTCTCGAAACGATAACCTCTTTTTTGGCTCCTGTGCAAAAAGACGACAGCGCCATAAATACAGCGGCGGCATTATTATTCACTGCTAAAGCCTTTTCGCATTTTAAAATTTTTTTAAGAAGATACTCTATGTGAGAATATCTTTTCCCTCTTTTCCCTTCCATTAAATTAAATTCTAAATTGGAATACGAAGACGAAATCTTATATATGTTCTTTAGGGCGCTTTCCGGCAGTATGGAGCGCCCTAAATTAGTATGGATAACTACTCCTGTTCCGTTAACGACTTTCTTAAGGCTGTATGAAAAATTATTCAAATCGTCTAAAAGTTTTTTGACAAAATAATCGTTCGTAAAATTAAAATTATCGGGGGAGCTAATCTCATTTTCGGAATTTAAAAAATCGATTACCGCGCTCCTTTCGGATTTTATTAATTCTTCAATTTTTTCTTTGATAAATTCGCGGGGGAAAGATTCGGCAAGCCTCATTACCGAATTATCCTGAAGAATTGATTGTACGCTCGGAAACCGTCTTAGAATATCCTGCTTTTTATTATTTTCCATAGTTTATTATAGTCTATATAGTTTCAAACGATCTAAGCCTTTTCCCGGTGTGAAAAGACAAAAAATCCCTTAAAAATATTGAACAGTCCGTTAATATTTCTTCTTTTACCGCTAATTTATTTATTATAGACAAATCCGACCCGGTCATCAAGTTAGATAAATTTATAAAATTAACGGGCAGTTTCTTGATTTCGGAATATGCGTGTCCGTTATTTTTATCCTCCGCGCAGGATTTACAAATAACGCCTCCTTTTTTTAGGTTAAAATCGAATGAATTACGCAGATTGCTTTCCGAACAGTCTATGCAGTTCGAAAAATTAGGATAAATACCGGTAAATTTAAGAAGATTAGAAATAAAATAAATTTCATATTTAAGCAGAACTGTATTTACCGAAACGGGCATTCGTTCCGCGGAGGGTGCAGTTTCTAATTTATCGAGACTTTTAAAAATATTTCTTATCAGGTAAAAAATATTTTTATTATTGTCTCTTTCCTGGCACAAAATTCTTGAAATTTCGGTAAGCTTGGTAAGAAAAAGATATATATTTATATCTTTCCTTAGGTTTTTATAATCTTCCACGATATCGGCTTCATATAAAATATCCAAGGTCATTCCCGGCTTTTCGTAAAATTTTATATTTGTAAGCATTGCAGGTTCCAGTTTGCCGAGAAACCTTTTTTTGCTCTTTCTTGCATTATTGGCAAAGCAGGTAATCTTTCCATAGTCCTCGGTAATATAGCTTAACAGCATATCCGCTTCATTCATCTTTTTTGCGTAAACAATAAAGCCGTTTGTGGAAAGCAGTTTCATAAAATTAATGCCTTTATTCGCCCGAATTAAATATTATAAATATTCCGATTATTATAATAAAAACGCCCAGCCACCTTCTTATGCTTACTTTCTCTTTCAGAAATATTTTAGACAGCAGAACCACTAAAACATAGCCGCTCGACAGCATAGGATAGGCGATGGAAAGCGGCAGTTTAGACAAGGCGAGAAGATAAAAGACCGTTGCAAAAAAAAGCATTATAAGCGCCCCGAATATAAAGGGGTCTAAAAAAACTAAAATAGATTTAAAACCTATGCTTAAATGTTCATTTTTAACCCTGCCGGAGCCTATTTTTTGCAATATTTGTCCTATAGAAGTAAACATTACAGCAAGACTCATAAAAATATAAGAAATTATTGCCATGATATTATATTATATATTTTTTTAGCTTCAACAGTTCCGTATAAGTAGGCAGAATATAAATTTTTTCATCCGGCGCGTTCCGTTCTTCCGCAATTTTAAAAATTTTTTTCAATGCCGCTTTTAAACTATGCTCTACCGTAATATTATTTTTATCGAAGCCCGCCGATTTTAATCTTAGGGCTAAATCGAAAGGTCTGCGGCCGGCGATAACTATCTTTCCGATATTCTCTACGTATTTTTCGAATTCTACGTCCCATATCCATGAAACGTCTCTGCCGTCGGCATCCCTGTCGGAAAATGCAAATAAAATGTTTACGGGATAAATACAGCCGCCACGGTTTCCGGTTATCTTTTCAAGGACGCGGTTAAATCCTGCCGGATTTTTTACAAGGTCTATATTCACCTCTAAGTCTTTTATCGTTTTTTTGAAAGACCTGCCGAATTTTGTCTTGAAGTTTTCGAACGAATGCTTTATCGCGCCGTCTCCGATTTTAAAATCTTTTAAAACCGAATAAGCCGCAAGGTAGTTGGCAACGTTGTAGCGTCCGGTCAGAACCGGTTTAAAATCAAACCCGCCGCCGCCGGTTCCGCTATGGGATATTATTTTTATCCCGCCGCCATTATCGTCAAAAGCTTGAACATCCGGTGCGGGATTGGCGAAACCGCACTTTTCGCATTTAAAATTAGACAAAATAGCATGCCCGTCCGATTCTTTCCTTTTAGAAAGAACGCTTCCGCACTCTGGACACGCAAAAGCGTCCGTTAGAACTGTTTCCGGAGAATTTGCTCCTGTCCGGTCTTTGTCGAAACCATAATATATTTTACGGTTTTTTAATTCATAGCCTATAAACGAGGCTAACGGTTCAAAGGAAGGCAGGACAAGTAAAGGATTTCCGGATAAACTTTTTACCGCCTTTTTTATTTCAAAAACTGTTGAGTTGACCTCGCCGTATCTGTCTAACTGGTCCCTGTAAAAATTAGTTATGACTAAGGCGTCGGGGTTCAATTTAGAAGATATGTAAGGAAAGACTTTTTCATCCGATTCTATAACGATAAAATCGGCGGAAAATTTAAAAACGGGACCTGTCAAGACGCTCAGCCTTTCAAACTTAAAACAGTTTATTAAGGCCCCAAAAATACCGTTAGCCATATTAGCGCCGTTTGAATTTGAGCAAACTCTTTTCCCTGCGCTTTTAAGCGTTTCGGCAATTAGGTTTGCCGTCGTGGTCTTGCCGTTTGTGCCGGTCGTTATAATAACCGGAACGTCGAGAGCGGAAACATATCCGGCAAAATCGTCCAAAATATTCTTATCTATCTTCCTTAAAATATGTACGGGTAGAACGTCCCCTTCCCTGCCTAAAAGTTTATTTAATACAAATTTTAAAAAAATATAAAAAAATATTTCCGCTTTATTTTTTTTTCTTAATAACATAATTAATTTAATAACTTATTTGATTTTCCTTGAAATATCAATGGCTTAAATATTGCTCAAAAATTAATCATTTTGATTAACTGCTTAATTTTTCTATAAATCCTTTTTGGAACATTAAGGCTTTAATATAAGAAATTAACAGCGGCTGTTAAATTGTCGCAAAAATGTAATAAAAACTTAACATTACTGTAACATTGCCTTCATGAAACCTTAACAAACCGCTTTATCTTCTCGACGGCTTCCATGGCATTCTTTGCATAGATATCCGCATTAATCGATTTTGCGTAATCTTCGGTGACTACCGCCCCACCGACCATCGAAAAAACCTTTAGGTTATGTTTTTTAAGTTCTTTAATGACGTGCTCCATTTCGGTGACGGTAGTAGTCATTAAAGCGGAAAGCCCTACAAAATCGACTTTATTTTTTAACGCTTCTTCTACTATCTTTTCCGTTTTGACGTTTCTGCCGAGGTCTATAACGTCGTAGCCGTTGTTTTCGAGAAGCATAACGACTATATTTTTCCCTATATCGTGCACGTCTCCTTCAACCGTAGCCATTAATATTTTAGGTCCGGAAGAAACAGAATCGTTTTTAGGCAATTCGCGTTTAATTCTGTTAAACGCCGTTTTCATCGCTTCGGCGCTTTCCATTACCTGAGGAAGGAAGTAAATATTTTTATCGAAAAGCCTGCCTACTTCTTCGAGAGCGGGAATTAAATATTTATTGCCTATATTCAAAGGCGGCTCTCCCGATGCTAAAATTTTTTCTACGTATTGCGCCGCATATTCCTTTTCTCCGCGGACTACGGCATCGTATAAAAGCTCGCCTTCCGTTTTTGCCGCGCCCGGAGCGGGCTTTTTTTCA
>JAJZYC010000210.1 GCA_021806125.1 bacterium | reverse complement strand
CGTCGTAACCGTAAAGATATTTTTTAAAAATTCCGACAGTTTTTGTATCTATTAACTTTATGTTTTCATTAAGTTTTTGGGTGGAAACGCCGTTTACCGCCGCGGATATAATAAATTCCCCGTATGAATATTCGTACGTCAAATTAGCGTCGGAAATCTCTTTTAATTTTGCAAAAAGCGCTTCAAACTCTTTTTCTTTTAAACCGAACAACTTATATTTTCTAAATTTGACGAAATAATTTATGCCCAGTTTTCCAAGCATTTTACCGAGAACGTGATTTTTGAACATATAAACCGCATTATGAGGCTCTAACGGAAACGCGGCTATGAATGCCGGTTCGGTAAGATAAAAACCTGATATGCCGGAATTTTGATTCGGTACGATAAAAGAATGGTCGGGAAAATAACAGGCTTTTTCGGCGGAGTGACCGAAAGATCTTTTGTTCGATTCGTAAACTAATGCCATCAAGTCTGCGGCGTCTTTGCTTCTCGTCTGTCCCTTCTTTAATACGGAACATATTATTTCGGAAGTTAAAGCTCTTCCTTCTTTTATGCCCCCGCATATTATTACGAAAGAATCTTCCGACGTCATATAAGATACTACTTTGGATATGCTTAACGTCTGGTTTTCCGGCATAATCACGGCTTCTTTGAAACCAAGTCCATAAACCGAAAGAACGTCGGAAAGCTCTTTTATTATTTCGCCTGCCGCGGCAAAATTTCCGTCGTCGGATATTATTAGTATTTTTATATCTTTCATATGTGGTTTTGCGGCGGAAACTGAACTTAATTCCGTCCCCGCGTTTCCATTTTGTTTGCGGGGACAGAATTGAATTCTGTCCCCGAAATAATTAGATACCGGCTATTATTACGATAGCTATTCTTAAAATTATTACGGAAAAAAAAGCGGCGGCAACATCATCCAGCATAATGCCTATTCCGCCTTTAATTTTTTTATCTATAGTTCCTATAAACAGCGGCTTCGATATGTCGAAAATACGAAAAAGCAGAAGCCCAAGTAACGAGTATACCAAAATATGAAAAAAATCGAAACGCATCCATAATAAACCGGACATAACGGCAAGATAACCCAGAACTTCGTCTATAACTACGAAAGACGGGTCGTCTAATCCGGATATTTTAGACGCCTTGGACGACACATAAATCCCGGTAATAAATATTACAATACATACGGCGATATAATAAAAAGGGTTTAAAAATCTAAGCAGAAATATATAGAGTAAAAAAGCGGCGACGGAACCGGCGGTACCCGGACCGTAAGGAAAAAATCCCGCGTAAAAAAAGGATGCCGCAAAAATAAAAGGGTTATTTTTTTTAAATTCGTTCATTTTATTCATTCCATATATTATTTACGACTGGAATTTATACCTCCTCATGGAAATATTCAGAAGTATGGCTACCGCAGACATATCTACGACGAGCGACGTACCGCCGTAGCTGAAAAACGGAAGCGGAACACCGACTACCGGTAGAAGACCGACGGTCATAAACATATTTATTATAGCATGAAAAGTTATAATGGCAAGCGCTCCGCCGCCGAGTAAAAAACCCTGAAGTTTTTTGGCTCTGTAAACTATCTTAAATCCCCTTATTATAACTATAAAATAAAGAATTATAAGAACTAATCCGCCTATAAAACCGAACTGCTGCATATACGTCGAAAAAATAAAATCGGTATGCTTTGCCGGCAAAAAATCTAAGGTGCTCTGAGAACCGTTGCCTAAGCCTTCGCCGAAAAGCCTTCCCGCGCCGACCGCTATTTCCGACTGTATGATATTATATCCGGCTCCGAGATAATCCTTTGCCGGATGGAGAAATATCAGTATTCTGCTTTTCTGATAAGATTTAAGCCTGAACCACAAAACTGGACCGGTTACCAAAATAATTCCGGCGAGTATAAGCATGGAATTTCTTTTAATTCCCGCAAAAAAAATAATAATCAATCCTATAAACAATACTATCAGAGACGTTCCTAAGTCGGGTTCTTTAGCAATAAGCAGGACCGGTATTATTATAATAATAAAAGGTATGATAAGGCTTCGCAGATTATAGCCTTTTTTATTTTCGTAGGTGGTAAAATATTTAACGAGAGCGAATATCAGGGCTATTTTCATTAATTCGGAAGGCTGAAACGACAATATGCCGAGAGAAATCCATCTCGAAGCCCCGTGCGTAATTCTTCCTTTTACAAGCACGATAACGATAAATATTAAAATAAATCCGTATATATAATACGCCGCTTCTATCAGGGTATTATAATCTATGGATATTATTAAGGACATTACCAGAATAGACACTATAAACCAAACGAGCTGTTTTACCACGTAAGGATCAAAAAAATCTTTGTGGTATATGCTTAAAGAACCGTAAAGATTCATAATGCCAATAGAAAAAATTATAATTACGGTAAAAAGCATTATAAAATCGAAATTCTGCGTATATTTATTATTCAATATTTTCATAATTTAAAAACTAGTATATATAAAACTCGGAATATTGTTTTTCTTGTTCTTTTTATGATGTTTGGACGGTTTCCACAATCCTTTCTGCTCCAAATATTTTTCCACTATTTTTTTTGCTATAACTGCCGCGTTGGCTCCGAGAAATTTCGCATGCATATCTAAAACCACGACGGCGATTTTAGGATTTTTAAGCGGAGCAAACCCGACAAACCATGCATTGTCTCTGTATTTTCTCGGCACGCTTTTAATATCGTAAATAGAATAAGTTTTCGATATAACCTGCGCCGTGCCGGTTTTGCCGCAAAATTTTATA
>JAJZYC010000016.1 GCA_021806125.1 bacterium | reverse complement strand
TCGTATCGTTCAGGACTACGATAAAGCCGATGTAATTGTCGGCTTCGTCCTTTAAAACAGTCAGATTGACTATATATACTTTTAAACTTCCGCCTATATTTAATTTTATCTCCTTAGTTAATGTTTCTTTACCCGTTTTAGTCAAATCCCTTATTATGCTTCTTATATCCGAAAATACGGATTTGTCGAAGACGTCCTTATAGTTTCTGCCTGCCGCATCTTTATTAGATATGCCGAACATATATTCGGCGGCGTTGTTCAGACTCCTGATTTTTCCCGTGGAATCTACAGCTATAACGCCCGCATGGATGTTTTTCAATATTATTTCCATGAACCTTCTTCTTCTGTCTATTTCCTCGTTGACTTTTTTTAAATCGGCATTGGCTTTTTCTATCTCTTCTTTATTTTTTTTAAGGTCGGAAGCCATAGCGTTGAAAGAATTTACAAGCATCCCTATTTCATCATCCGACTCTTTGTTGACGTTTATGTCTAAATCGCCTGACGCCACCTTTTTTGTTCCTTCGACAAGGTCAATAATCGGCTTAGTCAGCTTTTTAGAAAGATAAAACCCTACCCACGAAGATATAAACAAAATAATAAGGGTAAATATGGAAAAAAATATAAGATAGGTCGTCTCCATGGGGTTTTTTATGAATCTGAACTGCGAATACTGCTTATAAAAATGTTCGAGCCATTCTATTTTCCGGTTAACGGCGGCATCGCCCGCGCTCTTAATCAATCCGCTTTTGCGGCGGATTATGCTCGAAGTATAATACATAGCCTTTTCGAATCTCAAAGAATACCATTTGTTAATAATATTAGAAGCAAAACCGGTGGCTATTATGACTATAAACATAAAAACCGACGGAACTACGCTTACTATTACGAATAATCCCACAAGCTTAGTCCTCAGTCTTGCCCCTATTACGCCCCTTTTTCTTTCTATGATTAATTTTACGACGTTTCTTAGCACCAGAAACGACATCAGCAGAAATAAAACTATCGTAACGTTTATATAGGCGTAAACGATAATCTTGGACGTTACCGAAACATTCGTAAAAGAAATCATCCTTAATTCTTCGAACGTGGAAAAAATTACAAGGAAGAATATTACGGTTGCAAAGATAATTTCCCTTTTAATTTTTATTTTTTCGTGGTCTTTCTTGTTCATCGAGGTATATATTATTTAGATTTTATATATGCTTTATTTAATATACGTTTTATTGTATCATAAAAGCATATGAAAATATTAGTCCTCGGATGCGGCACTTCTACGGGCGTTCCGTTAATAGGATGCACGTGCGGCGTCTGCACTTCCGCAAACGAAAAGAATAAAAGGCTGAGGCCTTCCGTCTTAGTATCGGAAAATAATTTCGATATCCTTATAGACACCGCGCCGGACTTAAGGACGCAGGCGTTAAAATTTAAAGTTAAAAACATAGACGCCGTTTTATATACCCACACGCATGCCGACCATATTTTCGGAATAGACGATTTAAGAATGTTTAATTATTTAAAAACCGGCAAAGATAAATTTATTCCGATATACGGCTCCGAAAACGCCGTAAATTTTATTAAAGACAAATTCGATTATATATTTAAAGAAAAATCGGAATCCAGCAAGCCTTATCTCGTCCCTAACGTAATAAAAGAACCGCTGGAGATAAAACCCGGATTAAAAATTACTCCCATACCCGTTTTTCACGGAAGGAATTTAATATACGGATACAGAATAAACGATTTCGCCTATATAACGGATGTTTCGTCCATACCCGAACAGTCGTTCTGTTTATTGAAAGGCTTAAAGGCTCTGATGATAGACGCTTTAAGATATAAGCCTCATCCGACCCACCTGAGTTTGGAAGAGGCTGTCCTGATTTCCGAAAAAATAAATCCCTCAAAAACGTATTTCACTCATATGGGACATAATATAGATTATGAAGAAATAAGCGATATTTGCCTATGCAGGTCTAAAGATTTAATACCTTCGTACGACGGATTAAGCTTTGAATTATAACCCCCGCCAACCCTGCCTGCAATTTGCAATCAGTCTATATCCGTTATAAGATATAAAGCAAACGATAAAAATATAATATCGGACATAAACGCCGACAGAACGGGATTAAGCTGGGCGGACTCTCCGAGAGACAAAGCTATTGAATTTATGACCCACCATGTAAAAGCAAAAGCTAAACTGATGCCTATAGAAACGGGAGAATTGCCTTTTTTACCCAGCAGAAGCCCGATAGAAATTCCTATAAGAATAAGAATTAAATTGATAACCGGGAAGGATAATTTGGAATAATAACTAGTAAGAATATAGCTTAAACCGGATTCCGATTTTCTTGCCACCGATATCATATCCGAAAGGTTTATTATCGATAAAAACTCCGGTTTTAAAGTATAAGACCTGAAAAAATTTAAGTCTAAATATATAGGAACGTTAACGGTTTTGAAATATTTCTGGACGAATCCCGGCCCGCTATTTAGAGCGAAATCGTCTTCCTGTCCTCCCGTTAATTTTAGTCCGCCTTTCCCGAAATAACCGGTTTCGGCGGTATATCTCTTTTTCAGCATAAATTTATCGTTAAACACGTAAACGTTGACTCCTTTAACCGTCTTAGACGCCGGGTTCATCATCTCCGCCGTCACGATACAGCGTTTATAATGAATAAATATGTTTCTGGTCGTATATTTGTAAACCGAATCTTCGCTGTAATTTTTATTTTTATTAATATCCCTCTGCATAACCACCCTTCTTAAAACATTAGACCTTACCGCTACAAAATTTGAAAGCAGGAACGCGAAAACGGATATCCCGGCGCCTAAAATTACTAAAGGGGCGAAAAATTTCGCCATGCTTAAACCGGAAGATTTTACGGCGGTTATTTCGTTATTCTTATTAAAAAAGGATATCGAAAGCAGGGTTGACAGAAGAACGGAGAGCGGAAGCACCCTGTAAGTTATCTCCGGCAGTTTGTAAAAAAAATAAAGGATTATATATTGAAATTCGGGAGAATGTTTCGTGAAGGCGCCTATATTGGAAATGAAATCGACCACTATATAAAAAAATATAAGTCCCGTAAGCGATATGGCGAAATATTTTAAAAATTCGCTTACGAGATATTTCTGCAATATTTTTATTTTCATAATATAATCATTTTAATAAGGCTTTCAAATACAGAACCGAACCCGAAACCGCAAGAAATAAATCCGCACCCCAGACGCCTATAACCGGATTTAACTGATTTCTAAGAGAAAGATAAACTCCCGACCTGAAAATTATATAATATACCACGACGAATATTATAGTATATGAAATAGCAAGAAATAAACTTCTTTTTTCAAGGAGCATGCCGAGCGGCATGCCAATAAATATAAATAAAACCGCGGCGGCGGGAATGGCTATTTTTTTATAAAGATACGCAAGATAAATGTTTTTTAGTTCGGGACTTTTTTCCGTTATATATTTTCTTGCAAGGGCTGAAAAGGTTAAAAAATGCATAGAGCTGTTTTTCCCCGGAAAAGATATCCCTTTTAATTTAATATTAATTTTATAGGTATTAAAATGAAGGAGCCAGAAGTTTTTCGAATCGGGATTCTGGTTCTGGATAGTTCCTTTTTTTAGATAAAAAGACAGGGTGTTGAGCTTCTGATTGTATTTTATACTGCCGCTTTTAGCGATTAAAGTTTCAGGCGTATTGCGCACTTTGTTTAATATGAAAATGCCTTTCATGGTAGATTTATCCGTATTAACGTTTTTCACGAAGATTTTAAGGTTTCCGAACCTGTTCGTCAGGGAATTTTTTTTCAGCGCCGAAAGAGCCGCCTTTTTAACCTCTTTTACGGCAAGAACCCTGAAAAAGAAATTAAATCTCGGCGCCATATAAAAGGAAAAAAGAATAGAAAACGAAAGCGGTATCAGCGCAAACAATAAAACCGGCTTAGTAAGCTTGACTATGCTTATTCCGGATGCCCTAAGCGCCATAATTTCGTTATCCTGCGTCATTTTTCCGAACACGGTGAGGAGGGCAAGCAAAAAAGACACCGGAAGCGTTATAATCATAAAATCCGGTATAGTTAAACTTGCGAGTTTTAATACCGCCGAAATGCTTATGCCCTTATTAAGGACCATCTGAGTCAGCAAAAGAATTCGGTTTATAGTAACGCTGAACGTAAATACTAAAAGTCCGAAGATGAAAGGAAAAACCATCTGCTTAAATATATATCTGTCTATGGTCGACATAATAGCTTTAAAATTATTGACTATATTATTTAAAAATATTAAAATTAAGATAAAATTGGCAAAGAACAATTATAGTATATCAAAAATAACAAATGTTTTAAAGCATTGGGAGGCGGTAAATTATGTCGTATAATTTAATTTTTATAGACGAAAGCGAGTCAATGCAAAGAGCCGTGGCCACCATATTTCTCAATAATCCCGAATTTAAGCTTACCCTTGTCGGCGAACCGACCGCCATTTATAAAGCGGCTAAAAACCTAATTCCCGATATAATCGTATTAGGCTACAACACTATCGACACCGAAATAAAAAAAAGCATAACGGAAATAAAAACAAGCAAGGAATTCTCTAATATACCGCTGATTTTATTAGTCCCGTCGGATTTATCGGACAATGAAAGAGAGACACTGATAAAACTTAAAGCCGACGGTTTCATATACAGGCCTTTCGATAAAGAAACTTTTATTTCTAAAATAAAAAGAACGCTTAATGGAAGCAATGCCGTTTCTGATGCCGCGGACAATACCGCAAAGACTGGAAATGCGGGAGAAAAGATATACGATATCGGAGCCTTCGAAATTAAAGAAACAGAGGAAAATGCCGCCGCAAAAGCCGCCGCCGAGAATACCGTGGATACCCTTGGCGATAATAAAGAACACGAAAATAACAGCCTTGAATCTTCCGAATTAAGCCAGGCATTCGAAAATTTATTTAAAGACGACGCAATATTTAAAGAATTTCAGGACCTAAACAAAAAAGACGAACCCCATGCTCCCGGCAGTTATATCATAGAAGACGCGCCGACGGCGACGGCCGCTGAAATTCCGGATATAGAATTAATTACCGCTCAGAATGAAGCAAGGGATGAAGAACAGGCAACGCCTTTTGCATCATATGCGGAAGCGGCAGAACCTGAAGAACTGCCTGCGCCTTATGCAAAAGCCGCAGAACCGGAAGAACGGTTCGAACCGCTCGAAAAAACTCCCGAACCGGAACAGCAACAGGAACCCGAACAGATTTTCGCCGACGCGCCTGCGGAAATCTTCGGACGACCCGAAACGTCTCAGTTTAACAATGCCGCTGAAGTTTCAGAGAGGGATAATATATCCGAATACGATAAACCTGCGGGAATATTTGAATTAAACACGCCGGCGGAAACCTTCGAATCAGCGGTATCGTTCGACTCCATAGCTCTTCAGACGGAGCATAATAAAAATGCCTCCGACGCTTCAAGCGCCTCAGATTCAGAGGAACCTTTCGCCGGCTTTAATATAGCTTTAGGAGGAGGCAGTGAAGAGGAGGCCGTCGAACCTGAAGCATATAAACCAGATATGAATATAAATACTAAAAAATCCGAAGGAGAGTTAAATTTGAAAATTTTAGACGAACAAAATCTCGTTAAATTGGAAGATTATTTAAAAAACGCCATAGAAAAGACTATCGACGAGATTAAACCTCAAATAACCGAAGCCGTAAAAGCCTATCTTCCAGAAATTATAGAAAAGATCGTCAAAGAAGAAATAGAAAAGATTAAACAACAATAACGGTTAAGATATGCGTATTTTCGAACTTCAGGTAAAACCTCTTATATATGCGGCTTTGAATGAAGATATCAAAGGCGGCGATATAACCACGGATGCCGTAACTTTAGACGGCGACCCGGTTATGCGTTGCGAGGTTACCGCAAAAAAAGATGCCGTAGTGTGCGGACTGCAGATATTTTCCTCTGTGTTCGACATAATTACAAAAAATAATTTTAAAATAGATTTTTTGTGCGGCGAAGGGGACAGAGCGGTTAAATCGCAGAAGATAATATCTCTCGAAGCTAAAGCGAGCGCCATACTTTACGGAGAAAGGACCGCGCTTAATTTCCTCCAGCACCTGTCGGGCATCGCAACGATATCTAATATCGCGTCTAAAGAACTAGATGGCCTGAAAACAAAAATTTTAGACACGAGAAAGACTATTCCCGGATTAAGACTGCTCCAAAAATATGCCGTCAAAACGGGCGGAGGAGAAAACCACAGATTCGACCTTTCATCGGGAATACTCATAAAGGACAATCATATTAAACTTGCGGGCGGAATAAAAAAAGCGATGGAATCGGTAAGAAAACACTATTCCGGTTTAAATTTAAAAATTGAGATAGAAACCGCGACTTTAGATGAAGTCAAATCTGCATTGGAAGCAAAAGCGGACGTCATAATGCTGGACAATATGGATATAAAAACAATGAAAAAAGCCGTTGTAATAATAGGCGGAAAAGCCGTCACGGAAGCATCCGGCAATATAACTATAGATAATTTAAGAAAAATTGCCGCGGAAACAGAGGTCGATTATATTTCTATGGGGTCGCTTACCAATTCCGTAATTCCCGCCGATTTTTCTTTAAATTTCGCCAAGTAAAATAAGAAAAAAAATGGCATATAGTATATAATAATAAATTAAGAGGCCGAAAAATGGAACAAATAAATTATATAGATATATTCGAAATTAAAAAAATGCTGAAGGGGTCTTTTGCTGGAAAAAACTTGTACTATGAAGAAAAAGTCGATTCTACAAACACTCTCGCCAGAAACCTCGCCGCTAAAGGCGTAAAAAACGGAAGCGTGGTTATTGCGGATTATCAGGAAAAAGGAAGGGGCAGAAACGGAAAATTCTGGACATCCCCATGCGGATGCAATATTTATATGTCTATAATATTAAGGCCTAAATTTACTCCGGAAACAGCCCAGGGAATGACGATTTTAGCCGCGGTATCGGTAGCGGACGCAATATCCGAAGTCGCATCCCTCAAGCCTCAGATTAAATGGCCCAACGACATTCTCATAGGTTCTAAAAAAGTTTCAGGAATATTGACTGAAATGAGCACGCAGAATATGTCGATAGAATATATGGTGGTTGGCATAGGAATGAACGTAAATATGCCGGAAAAATATATGGACGGTAATATAAAAAATATCGCAACCTCGCTGTTAATAGAATCGGAAAAAACAAACGGTTCAAGCTCCCTCATCGACAGAAACAGGCTGATAGCTTCTATTTTAAATAAATTCGATAAATACTATGAAATGTTTTTATCTACGGGATTGTCTTCCGTTCTCGGCTATTATCAAAAATACTTCGGAATGATGGGTAAGGTTATCTCGATAAACGTCGAGAATAGAAAGGTTGAAGGGCAGGTCGTAGGCATAGATTCCAAAGGAGCGCTTCTTTTAAAAACGGGCGAAAACGAACTGGAAAAGATTATCTCCGGCGAAATATATTTTTAAATTTTAATTTACTTTATTTTATGATATTATCGTGCGATATAGGCAACTCGTCTTCTTCTTTCGGGTTGTTTGAAGAGAACGGCTACGATATAATTAAAACTTTCAGGATAGATACCGCAAAAATTTCGTCCCTGCAGGATTTAAAGAAATTCCTGTCCAAAAACATCTCCTTAAAAGACTTAAAGGCCGTTTCCGTTTCGTCCGTGGCGCCTTCCGCCAATCCGTTATACAAAGAATTCTTTGCCAAAGCAAAATTGGAAACGTTCTTTATTTCTCCGGATGCAAAACTTAATGTTAGAATATGCATAGAAAACAGCGGAAAAATAGGTACCGACAGAATAGCAAACGTCAGTTGCGCCCATTTTTCAAACCGTAAATTTAAAATAGTGGTCGATTTAGGAACGGCTTTAACGATAGACATCGTCAATAAAAACGGGGACTTTTTAGGCGGAATTATCTACCCCGGCTTGTCGGCTCTTGCGGACAGTCTTTATGAATCTACCGAAAAACTTCCTTTGATTAAAATAGCCAAACCGAAAACTCTCATAGGAACAAATACCGAATCGGCAATACTGTCCGGAATATTTAACGGGGTTTTGTTTTTAATAAAAGGGTTTATAGATAATATCTGCGATTTTTACAATATCTGCGGCGCGGAAAATTTGAGCGTAATTTTTACCGGCGGACAATCAAGCCTCGTATTCGACGATATAGACGTAAATGCAGAAAAAATCCTTGACGAACACTGTACGCTTAAAGGGATTAAATATATTTACGACATTAATAAAGATTAACCGCCAGTCCCGTCCTACGTTCCTTCCTGCCACGATTTTAAATAGTTTATCTGTTCTTCGGTAAGGGTATCTATTTCAATATCCATCGACTTAAGTTTTAAGGAAGCGATTCGCTCGTCTATTTCTTTAGGAACGTTGTAAACCCCGGGCGACATAGTCTTCCCTAAAACGGCAAACTCCGCCGAAAGAGCCTGGACGGAAAAACTCATATCCATAACGCTTGCGGGATGCCCGTGCGCGCTTGCAAGGTTTATGAGCCTGCCTTCGGCAAGGAGATATATTCTTTTGCCGTCTTCCAAAGTATATTCTTCGACGAAATCTTTGACGGTTCTAACTTTTTTTGCCATTTTTTTCAGCTTTTTTATGTTTATTTCTACGTCGAAATGTCCGGAGTTGGAAACTATCGCGCCGTCTTTCATGTTCTCGAAATGTTCGACGTCGATAACGTTAATATCGCCGGTAACCGTGCAAAAAATATCGCCTATTTTTGCCGCATCAGTTCCTTTCATAACCCTGAATCCGTCCATTACGGCTTCTAAAGCCTTGACGGGGTCGATTTCGGTAACTATGACGTTGGAACCTATGCCTCTTGCTCTCGATGCAAGTCCCTTGCCGCACCATCCGTAACCCATAACCACGAAATTTTTGCCCGCTAGAAGCATATCCGTAGCTCTTATTATTCCGTCGATAGTAGATTGACCCGTGCCGTACCTGTTGTCGAAAAGATGCTTGGCGTCGGCGTCGTTAACCGCTATAACGGGTATCTTGAGTTCTCCGGCCGCCTGCATAGAGCGAAGCCTTATTACGCCGGTAGTCGTTTCCTCCATAGACGCCTTAATATTTTTAATTAATTTTTTATGCTTCTTATGTATTACCGATATTAGGTCGGCGCCGTCGTCGAGGGTAACGTTAGGCTCATGGCTGAGTATGCTTTCTATGTGTTTATAATAGGTATCGGAATCTTCCCCTTTTATGGCGTAAACGTCGATTCCGAAATCCTTTGTAAGGGAGGCGGCTACATCGTCCTGTGTCGAAAGCGGATTGGAAGCGCACAGATATACGTTCGCCCCGCCTTCGTTAAGAGTTCTAGCAAGGTTTGCCGTTTCGGCCGTTACATGAAGACATAGCCCCATATTTAAACCTTTAAAAGGTTTTTTTTCGGCAAACTGCCCTTTTATTAATCCCAAAACGGGCATATCCTGTTCCGCCCATAAAATTCTTTCTTTGCCCTGTTTTGCAAGTTTAACGTCTTTTATATCCGCCATTTAAATCTCCAGATTTATTATTATATAAATTAATATAGTCGAACTTTTATACGAATTCTTTAGTTTTGCTTAAGCTCTGAGCCTCTTTCTTGATTTCTTCGATTTTATTAAGTTTTTCCCATACGAAATCGTCGTCGAATCTTCCGAAGTGTCCGTAGTTGGATGTCTTAGCATAAATAGGCCTTAAAAGGTCAAGGGTTTTAACGATGTTATAAGGCTTTAAACTAAAAACTTTACAAATAGCCAGCGAAATAGCTTCGTCGGGATAAATTCCCGTACCGAAAGTATTTGCCATAACAGAAACCGGTTCGGCGACGCCTATGGCGTATGCTACCTGAACTTCGCATTTTTTAGCTACGCCGCTGCCGACCACGTTTTTAGCTATAAATCTTGCCATATAGGAACCGCTTCTATCGACTTTTGAAGGGTCCTTTCCCGAAAAAGCTCCTCCGCCGTGCCTGCCCATTCCACCGTATGTATCGACTATTATTTTTCTTCCGGTAAGCCCGGTGTCGCCGTTAGGGCCGCCTATGACAAAACGCCCCGTAGGGTTTATAAAAAATTTAGTATCTTTATCCATAAGTTCCGCAGGTATAGTCTTGCCTATAACTTCGGAAATTACGGCATCCTTAAGTTTTTCCTGCGATACCGACTCCGTATGCTGGGTGGAAAGAACTATGGAAGTAATTTTATCCGGTTCGCCGTTTACGTATCTGACGGAAACTTGGGATTTACCGTCCGGTCTTATAAAATCCAGAACGCCGGTTTTTCTAACCTCTGCAAGTCTTTTCGTTAATTTATGTGCGTAATATATAGGAGCAGGCATAAAATCTTCCGTTTCCGACGTGGCGTATCCGAACATCAGCCCCTGGTCGCCGGCACCCTGGTCTTCGTCTTTTTCCCTTTCGACGCCCATTCTTATATCGGAAGACTGTTTACCGACGGCCGCTATTATCCCGCAGCTTTTATAATCGAAACCTATTGACGAATCGTCGTATCCTATTTCTTTTATAACGTTTCTTATTATATCCTGATAATTTACCGAACCGTTGGACGAAACCTCGCCGGCAATGGCTACAAGCCCGGTCGTCACCATAGTTTCAAGGGCGACTTTGGAATATTTATCCTGCGCTATAAAAGCATCAAGGATAGAATCGGATATTTTATCGCAAATTTTATCAGGATGGCCTTCGGTTACCGACTCGGACGTAAAAATAAAACTAGATTTTTTATTGTTCATGATAATTCACCTTTTAAAAATTAGAAAAATAAATATATTTAGTTATATAATATAATAAATACGCCTCAAGGTCAATTTATTTATTGTTTTTGAATGTCTCTGTGCAAATACGATATTCCGTATTCGTCGTTAATGCTACCGAGCCTTTTTTTTAATTCTTCGACTACGAAAACAGACCTGTGGACGCCTCCGGTACAGCCTATTCCGGCGGTAAAATAAGATTTGTTTTCCCTCCTGTAAAGAGGCAGGGTAAAAACTAAAAAATCGGCTATACGTTTTATAAATTCTTTGGATTCTTTAAAAGAAAACATATAATCGGCTATTTCGGTATCGATGCCGGTCAAACCTTTTAAAGGCTCTACGAAAAATGGGTTCGGAAGAAATCTTGCGTCGAAAACGGTGTCCGCCTCTAGCGGCAGACCGTATTTAAAACCGAATGAAATTATTTTAACGGAAAATGAAACGGGAAATATAAGCCCTTCTAAATGCGAAGATAAGATATGCTCAAGTTCGTGGATTTTAATATCGGAAGTGTCTATAACCGCATCTGCGGCCGTTTTTGCTTTTTTAAGAAGCCTGCGCTCTTTTTTAACCGCGGAGGATATGTCGCTTCCCGATAAAGGATGCTTTCTTCGGGTTTCGGAATATCTCCTTATGACTATGTCGTCTCTTGCGTCGAAAAAAATAAATTTAAAAAATCCCGACCGGCGTTTTAAAAATTTAATATAATTTTCTAACTCGCCTAAAAAACTTTTTTCCCTTATATCGACGACAAAAAGTATATTCTTCAGCCTCGCCGACAAACCTAATTCGAAAAATTTAGGCAAAAGAAGCATTGGCATATTATCTACGCAAAAAAAACCTTTGTCTTCAAAAATTTTTAACGCCGACGACTTCCCCGAACCGGAAATCCCGCTGACTAATATTATATTGGGTTTTTCCATATTTTCTTACAATTCGGGCGTAATTAACGAAAACCCCCCGTCTTCTCCCCTAAAAATAAAAGATATTTTAGAAGATTCTTTATCTTTAAAAATTATGAAATCTTTATTTCTTTTTTCTAATTTATGCAAAGCTTCTTTAACGCTGAGAGGCTGTCTTTCGTAATCGTCTTTTACTTCAAGATTGGAAACGTCCTCATCCGGCTCGGCTGCGCCTGCGCCTTCCTCTGCGTGTTCTTTTCTTCTTATCTTTTCTTTATGTTTTTTAATCTGCGCCTCCACCTTTTCCAATAAGAGGTCTATAGCGCTGTAAATATCTGCGGATTTTTCCTCCGCGTTAACGTTAAGGTTTTTAGCCGACAGTTTAATCTGGGCAACGCCCGATTCTTTGTGGTCAACGCGTTCTATGCTTAAAGTAACGTGGGCCTCCAGAATATTATTTAAATATTTTTCGAGTTTCAAAACCTTCGATTCGGCATATTTTCTTATAGCGTCGCTCGAATCGATATGCTTAAAAGTAACCGCAATGTTCATCTGTTCACTCTCCCTTTTTAGTTACCCAAAATTGCCGATAAAAACCGTTAAAATGGCATTAAAGTTATATAAACACTGGATTCCCGCCTACGCGTGAATGACACCCGTTGGGTGAAGAACTTAAAACCTGCAAAGTCATTCCTGCGTAAGCAGGAATCCAGAATTAAAATTTTCTATCGGCAATTTTGGACAGTTAATTAATCGATTTTAATTTGTTATTATTTTTATATAATTATAATTTTATTCCCTTGCTTCTGATGTTTGACGGGGGTATGTTCATAATTTCCCTGTATTTCGCAATAGTCCTTCTGGCTATCGTGATTCCCTGTTTTTTAAGCAGAGCGGTTATCTCGTTGTCCCTGAAAATTTTACCCGACGAATTTTCGGAATCTATAATAGCTTTTATCCTCGTCATAACGTTTTCCGAAGAAGATGCCCCGTACGACGCTCCCGTAAAAAAATCCTTCAGCTCGAAAACGCCGATATGCGTGCTTAAATATTTATTGGCCGTCGCTCTCGATACCGTAGATTCGTGAATATTAAGCTCTTCGGCTATATCTTTTAAAATTAAAGGCTTTAGGTTCCCGACGCCTTTATTAAAATATTCCGTTTGTTTATCGACTATTTTTTGCGCAATATTTAAAATTGTTTCTTTTCTGGTATCTATGCTCTTCATAAGCCATAAAGCCGACTTAAATCTTTCTTCAGCGTAGCTTTTCATATCGCCGGATACTTCGATCTCTCCGCTTATAATTTTTTTATAATAGCCGTTTATTCTAATTTGAGGAATAGAATTATCGTCCATAAACACGACGTAGCGCCCGCCCTCTTTTTTTAAAAACAGGTCGGGGACTATGTAGCGGGGTTCTTCCCTGCTGAAATTAGCCGCAGGGTTCGGGTTTAATTTTCTGAGATTTTCTATCGAACTTAAAACATCCTTTATACTTTTTCCCGTTTCTTTGGATATTTTTTGATAATTTTTATTTGCTACTTCTTTCAGGTATTTTTCAATTATGTCCTTAAGCAGGGCGTCGTCTTTAAAATAATAGCCGGCCTGGAGCAACAGGCTCGATAACGTATTTTCGGCGGCGAGACCGACAGGCTCAAGCATGTTTATTTTATTAAGAGTACCGGCGACAAACGTTTTAAAGTTATCCGGCACCCCGGCATTTACCGCAAAATCCTCAAGGTCATGCCTAGAGACGGCAAGCAGTCCTTTGGAATCCAGATTGCCCGCTATATATCCTGCAAGCAAAATTTCCTTATCGGAAAAATCTCCCGTTCTCACCTGCTCCATTAAATGCTCGTAAAGGGTTTTGCCGGCATAAAAACTATTTTCCAGCTTGTATTCTAAATAATTTTTATCGGACCCGCCGTAACTGCCGTCGTCCTTTGATAAATCGACAAACTGTTCGTTATAATTGACTAAGTATTGGGCAATTTCCTTAAATCCGTCTTCCGCTTCCGCTATAGCTCCGCCGGTATCGGGCACTGCTTCGTTTGCCGGCGTAAAATTTTCGCTTTCGGCGTCTTCTTCGTTCTTTGCTCCGGCAGTTTCCTGGTCAAGTATGGGATTTTCCAAAATTTCCTGCTTGACCATATCGGAAAGTTCGATATTGTTTAGCGCCAGCATTTTAATGGCAAGCTGAAGGCGCGGGGTCATAACCAACTGCTGGGACAGCTTCAGATTTTGCCTTAATTCCATACCGCTCATACAAAACTCCGAAAAAATAAAATAGAAATAGTTAATATATTAAATATATTTATATATTATTATATAACATTCGGCTCAGATACCCAAATTAAACTTTTCTCCGAGGAAAAATCTCTTTACTATGGAACTGGAAATAATATGGGACGGAGAGCCTTTTTCTATAATTTTTCCGTCGTTGATTATATAGGCGCTGTTGCATATTCTCAAAGCCTCTCTTACATTATGGTCGGTTATAAGTATTCCTATGGAATCGTTTCTTAAATCCGTAAGAATATCCTGCATATCTTCGACGGCTATGGGGTCTATTCCCGAAAACGGCTCGTCCAGCAGAATGAACTTCGGAGAAAGAATGAGCGACCTCGCAACCTCCACCCTTCTCCTTTCTCCTCCGGATAAACTCATAACCGGAGACTTCCTGACCTTTTCAAGTCCGAACTTTTCCACCAATTCGTCGAGCCTGAGGTTCATTTCCTTGGCCGGTATTTTCAACAGCTCAAAAATAGCCGTAAGGTTCTGTTCCGTGGTAAGCTTTCTAAACACCGAAGTTTCCTGCGGAAGATAGCCTATGCCGAGTCTGGCTCTTTTATACATCGGCAGTCCGGTAATTTCGGCATCGCCTAAAAATATAGAGCCTCCGTCCGGCTTTAACATGCCCGAAATCATATTGAACGTCGTGGTCTTACCGGCGCCGTTAGGGCCTAAAAGACCGGTTATTTCGCCGGGTTTAATCTCGAGCGAAACGCCGTTAACCACCGCCCTTTTCTTAAATCTCTTTATTAAATTCAGGACCTTTATCATTTATTATTTTTCTCTTTTTTATTTTTAGCCGAAGGTTTTTGAACGGTTAAAGACTTATTCGAATAAACTACCGCGTTGACTCTTTTTTTACCGCCTATAACGGTAGATATTCCGGTTTTAAAATTAATCGTTATTTCTTTTCCGGCTATTTTATTTTTCCCCTCAAATGCTACCGGATTTTCGGTTATTACCGCAATCTTTTTTTTATCGTAATAAACCGCCCTGCCGCCCGTAATATTGTCCTTTCCTTTAATGATATGAACGTTTCCGGTTGCTATAAGCATCTTTATTTTATTTTTTTTTGTATATATAACTTTCAGCGCCGACGATAAAATTTTCAGCCTGCCTTTGATTGCGACGACGTGTCCAGTAAATACGGCTGTATTCTTTTTATTGTTTACCGTTAAAGAGTCCGACGTTATGTCCGTTTTGGATTGAGTTTTAGGTTTGGCGGAGCAATAGCCGTTTGCCTGTAATAAAAAAACGGAGAATAAAAAAACGGTTAAAATTAAAAAATGCGGTTTTATCTTCACTTAGCCACCTCGCCCGAATTATCGGATAAAAAATGTACGTTTTTTTGTAAAATAAAAATATTTTTTTTAACGTAGAAAATAAGTCCGTTCCCTGAAATAAAATAGTTTTTTCCCTTAATTTCCATATAATCCGGAGCTACGATTTTATCGTCTTTAGCAAAATAGTCGATTATGCCGGTTTTCATATATGCCCCTTTTGAACTTTTTATTATAACGCCTCCGGAAATTATCACATTTTTGGAAACCGAATTCAATCTTCCCGATTTTCCGGTAATAATAAACGCAGGTTTTTTATTTTTTGCGTAAATATAAACCTTAACAGCATTCAGTTTAATAATATTCTTTTTCTGAGAGCGGTAATTTAAACTGTCGGCAAATATTTCATAGGCAAGTACGCCTTTTTTAAAAAATTTATAATCTATTTTTTTAAGGCTTATATAGCCCTTAGATATTTTAAAGCCCAAAAGTCCTTTATTGTTATGCATATAATGCAGAAACAAAAAAAAACCCAGAACGGCTAAAAAGCCGAGTCCTAATATAAGGGAGGCCCTTCTTAAAATTTTACGGTCCAGCGGCATAATCTATAATTTATTTAAAAAATTCGTAAGAAGCCCTTTTTCCTGCAGAATCGTATCGCAGACCTCTCTTACCGCTCCGCATCCGCCGGCCTTAACCGTTACGATATCCGCACAAATCTTCACATATTCCGGCGCATTAGGAACGGTAGCGGAAACCGCGGCTAACTTTAAAAGTTCGATATCGACTATATCGTCTCCCATGTAAAATAAATTTTTTACGCCGATATTATATTCTTTCAACAGCGGTTTTAAAGCATTATATTTTTCTTTGCATCCTTCTATATAAAAATCGGCGCCGAGTTCTTTCGCCCTTATGGAGGCGGCGTTACTCGTTCTTGCCGAAATCATGCCTATTTTAAGCCCTAATTTTTTAGCCAACTTCATTCCTGCGCCGTCGTGCGCGAAAAATGTTTTCGTCTCGACCCCGTTTTCCGATAAATATATTTTTCCATCGGTTAAAATCCCGTCAACGTCGAAAACTAAAATTTCTATATCTTTAAAATTAAGTTTTTTCATTTTGTCATTATGCCGGCATCGAGATTGCTTCGCTGCGCTCGCAATGACAAAATATG
>JAJZYC010000209.1 GCA_021806125.1 bacterium | reverse complement strand
TGCTTATTTACTGCGGTTTTGAATGGAGCCGGCGATAGGAATCGAACCTACGACCCGCTGATTACGAATCAGCTGCTCTACCCCTGAGCCACGCCGGCATGCGGAATATTTTAGATAAGTTAAAATTTAAAATTATTTAAATTTTACGTTTTTAACTTTTGTTTGTTTTACGAATTTATAATATTGTTGGCGGTAGTAATAAAATTAAGCCTTTCTTTTTTATTTTCTATTTCTTGCGCTAAATTTTTTATTAAACTTTCAATATTGTCTGCATGAAAATTATTTACGCTTTCGTTTAAATCTTTAAGCTTTTGGTCAAAAATAATAGAAGATATCGGCCCCAAATTTTCCGAAAAAAAATCTTTAAGCGCTTCCATTTTATCCTTTGGAATTACTTCGCCGAAATTTATTCCGCCTCCTGCCATTTCGTTACTATTTAAAATGGAATTAAATACAGCCTCGTTTTGAGCAAAAGGGCCGGCACCGTTTTCATCGTTTATAAAACCGCCTGCCTTTTTTGAGTTATCGGCGATTATCGATTGATTTACTATTTTAACGAACTCGCTTTCAAGATAAGCGGTTTCCATCTTGAGAAGATTAACGTTAGAATTTCTCTTGCTGAGAATAAAAATAAATCCGCTCCCAAATCCGTTAACTATTATATTTCTGTCGTCAAAATTTAAGTAAAGAGAAGAAATTTCTACCGACGAAATAGAATATGATGCAAATAATTTACTTATTTCTCTTGATGCCCTGCTTATTTGTTCTGACCGTATTTCTGGATCGTTAGCCTCGAACTGCAAAACTTCGCCGTCTAAAGACGATATTGCGCAAGCATCTACACCGGCAATTTTAAGAATTTTATATATAATGCTTTTATCGTCGGTTATATTCATAAATTTATATTGTTAAATAGATATATCCAATGATATTTTAATTTTCTTTAAGTAATTTTATAGCTTCCATCTGAGTCTTTAACGCAGGGACTTCAGACGAAACTTTAAGGCTGTATAAAACATTTTTATTGTTAATAATTATCTTTTTATAATTATTGGCTTCGCATATAGCGCTTTTTAATTTATTAAAATTTAATATATCGCCTAATTCTTTTGATTGATTAAAAAGAAATAAAGCATCGGCGGATTCAAAATCGGTATCGTCGATGCCCTTGGAATACAATACTTCGCCATCCTCTTTAACGGCAAGAATCGATTCAACGCCGGTTATAACGGATAAAGTTTCTGCAATTTTAACTACTATAGCAGGGCTTGATTCTGCATCGTTTTTTACAATTTCAGAGTTGGAACTTTTTGCGTCATTAAGTTTTTGATTGTTATCCGAGCCCTTACTATCCCCGTTTATTATTTCTATAATTTCGTCTAAATATTTATCAAGCGTAATTTCCGGAGAAGATTCGCCAATGCTAACCTGTATATTTATCGGCGCGTCTAAGCCGTTTAATTCTTTAAATACCTCTATGTCCTGTTTTGTTCCTAAAACGGCATGCAATATCTTTCCGCTGGAAAAATATATAGCGCCTTGCTTATCTAAAATTTCAAACGATAATTTTATATCTTCAAAACTATAAAATTGATCAAGCTGATATTTTATATCTTCAAGTATCATTTGGTATTATATTAAAAATATTATTACTTCATTAAATACACAATCATATTTTATACTATCAAAAAAAACAAGAATATGCAATGAAAAATAAATTATGGTTAAACGCCTTTAAGACGCAAAAGAATAAAATAATTATTATAAATTTACCATTAAAGAAGAAATACTGGAAAGTAGTGGCGTCCCCAACGGGATTCGAACCCGTGTTGCCGCCGTGAAAGGGCGATGTCCTGGGCCGGCTAGACGATGGGGACAATGTTTTTTATATGCAGAAAAAACATTATGCCATATTTATATAATAAAAGCAAGAAAAAAATCTATAGATTTAAAATCCTAGTTCCCCGAGAATTGAATTTACGTCACTTTGAGCCATTTTTTGATTGTCGGACACCATATCTTTTAATTTCCCGTATATTTCGGCCTTTTTTTCATTCGGTATTTCTTTGGCTTCTACTTCGGAATCGACCAGTACTTTTATAAGTTTTGCCTTAGTTTCATTAAGCGTATTCTGTATTTTATAAAGTTTCTGCCCCGTTAAATCCTGGAAAGAAAGAAGAGAAAGAACGCCTAATATTTTATCTATATTTTTATTATTAAGCTCTTTAAGGTTAATGAGGCTTTCCCTTATCTTCTTAGTCGGATTCAAATTTATAAGATCTATGAGCCACTTATTTATATCATTTGAGTTTTCGTTTATTTCGTCCAGCAAATTCATTATATTGTTTGCCGCTTTTTCAGTTTCTTTGATAATATCGGAAATGCCTTCCTGCGCAATAGGTATATTATCGGAGCTTTCTTTGACCGGCGCTTTTAAATCACCTATTTTTTTAGTCGCCTCATCGACAACTCTAGCAAGGTCTTTCAGCTCTCTCATCATGTCGTCTATAGCCATAATATCGTCCTATTTTTTTAAATATTAAATAATTTATTATTTAGATTTTAAAACGTCGGTCATTTTTAGATAATTAATTTTATACACTAAATACGATTAAAAAACAATATAATTTTTATTCACACTTTTAATTTTTATTTAAAAGCTTGTTTGTAATTTCATAAAGAGCTCCTTTTGTTATCTCACCTACCCAGTGAAACATAATACGTCCGTTTTTGGATATAAAAAATGTCTGCGGTATCTCGTTTATGCCGCCGTAATCGCTTATAACGCTGGAAGTTGCATATACTACCGGATATGTAATACCGCCG
>JAJZYC010000208.1 GCA_021806125.1 bacterium | reverse complement strand
AAAACTTGAGATTCGTCCATTTTTAAATTACCTCCGATTTAAATCTTAAAATAACACAAATTATCATAACCCTATCAACCAGCGGCAAATCCCGACAAGATGTTCGTCTAACGTTAAATTGCCCGCACAGGCTAAGATGCCTTCGCTAAGTTGGCTAAATACCTCTTTTGACATCTTTTTTTCAATTGCCGCGCCTATAAAGAAAGTGTATGGATTAAACTCTTTTCTTGAGAATGAAGACCTGATTCGCTCCAATGCCGTATTTGCAGTTTTCCAGTGTTCGTCAGCCCCTGCCGGATCAATTCCGCCTTTTAATTCTCCCAGAGCTATATAATTCGCCGGATTTTTTAGCGTGCCGTTATTTTTTTTTATTTTAAGGTCTTCTTTTTTGCAATTTAGCAACGATAAATCTACATTTTTACTAACTATTGGTATGATAGTATTTAGAATTAAGACCCTCGGTTGTCCGTTTGACTCCCATGAAACGGCATTTAGATTATCCTCGATATCCAACAGGTTTCCGTCGTATTTTTCCCAGTTATTATTTCTATCTCTCCAACTAATTTCTATACCCCTTAACGATAAAGAGGATATTAGAGTCCGGATGAATTTCTTTTCCCCAAGCTTCCCTGCCAGATTTCGCATGACCCCTCCTAATGCATCTCCTTTTGTCAAAATAAACCTGTATATAAGCTCATCGACAAAATCAAGACCCGCTGGTTCAAGAAATTCATTGATAAAAGCCTGTACGATTTCTTTTTTATCATCTTCCTCTAAATATTTACCTGCTTTTTCCGATACTCCGGATGCCGCCAGTAATGCAGGAATAACGGCGTCCATTCCTAATAAATCGCCCGGGGTTTTCGCTTTCGAAGCCTCTATCTTTAATACCTTAGCTTCTTCGATATAAGGCGTTCCTTTTTTATTTTTTTCTAAGGCAAGGGCTATAAAGCCGGCTCTTGTTTGTTCGTGAGGAGTTATTAACGAACCGGCGTCTTTTATAAATTCCATCCAAAGACTATTACCCATTAACTTTTTACCCCTTTATGCCAGACATAGACACATTTACGTAAAACTTCCCTGCCGTGTTGACCCATTTGTTGGCTGCTATTGCCCTTCCCTTGAGGTAAGACAAGAATATTTTCCACGTCGAAACCAAATGAAGACGCAAAATCGGATAAAATCAAATCTACCGGTATGCTTATGCCAGCATATTTAACGTTATCGTTCACCATAAAAAAATATCCGCCTTTTTTAAGAATCCTGAAACACTCGTATATTACGCAACTCATTTCATAAAAATATCCCCTGACCATTCTGAATATACCGTTATTATTTAACTTTCCGTTATCCTTTAAATATTTAAGCCGCTCTAAAATTGCCTGCAGCAATTCGTGTTCATTTGCAATAGAAATAGGTATCGTCCATGCAGGATTAATTGCTAATAAATCTTTTTCTTTATTTTCGACCGTGGAGCTCAGCATAGTTTGGCGCAACGATTTTAAGCCGCTTTCATCTATCCCCAGCACCGCAAGTTCCAGAGCGTAAGTTCTTGTGTAGTCATATCTATTGCAATAGGGAGGTGATGTCATAATGGACGCAAAGAAATTATTTTTGAATTTAGGTAGCTGATTAAGACAGGATGATTCATATAAAAAAACTTCTTTGTTTTTATGTTTGCGCGATTCTCTTTTGTAATTTTCGATATCGAATAAAATTTCGTTTAATTTATCAGTTATTGCTCTATCGAATGATAAAATCTCGCCTTTATCGAAACGCTTTTTACCCCATGTCCTGCCGGACCTGTAATCCCATCTTAAATATTGGCCGTCTTTTCTTGTAAAGCTGATGGGTTCAAGGATACACAACGCTGCAAATAAAAGAATTTGCCGCACTTGAGGGGGTTCGGCATCGATACGGCTTAAGTAAGATTCAATGTCCTTTTTTGTTTCTTCTGGATAGGCGCCGCGAGTAATGTTTAATTCAATTATATCCTTATCTTTTTTTGCCGTTTTCCAGTATTTACCGGTTATCCATCTTTTAATCCGTTTAACGGTTTCGTCTTTTATTCCGTTTTCGACAAGCTTCCTTGTGCGCATAACTTCCTGCCCGATAGGAAGCAGTTCTATCCCGTGAGAAACTGCGCCTCGTTCATTTGAGGCAAAGAGAGCCGTTCCTATTCCGGCGAATGGATCAAGAACATCCCCTTCTATAACGTCATACTTATTAAATAAATAATGGATAAGATTAGCCGAAAATCCTTCTTTGTATTTATACCACCGGTAAACGGGAAGCTGCTTGTTAGCCTGAAAACTGACGATTTGCCTTGAGAGATTAACGTCATGGGGCATGACGTTACCGAATCGGTTGCACAATTCGGTAGTTAATGCTTCTATTTTATCGATATTTTCTACATTGTTTTTTACGTGTTTATCTATTGTTGTAAGCATTGCAATTCCATCGGTAATAAAATTACGATTTTTTTATAATTAAGTTATCTATAAAAACAAAAAAGCGGGGTCCGTAAGGACGCCCGCTAAAAAGGTTATTTACTTTCTTCCAGCTTTTTAAAACTCAACGCCGAAAATATAAGGCTTCGCAAATCCCTAATCTCCGCTTTAATTTCGGCATTTTCGCTTTTAAGCTCAGCCTTAAAAGATGCATTTTCATTCTTAATTTCGGCGATTTCGCTTTTAATTTCGGTTTTAAAGGCTTTTAAGTATGAAATTATACCTATGATAGTGGAAGCTATCGTAATAGCAAAACCTACAATCGTTATTGCCGAAAGGACTGTCGTGGTCATCATCTTAATCTCCTGTTTAAATTATACTTTA
>JAJZYC010000207.1 GCA_021806125.1 bacterium | reverse complement strand
CTATTTATAATCCGGTCAAAATACATTTCGGCGCGGGCATTATTGCCGAAGCGGGAAATATAGCTAATAAATATTCAGATAACGTTTTGATAGTTACCGGAAAAAATTCAATGCAAAAAACGGGAACTTTAGAAAGGCTCGTTAAAATTTTAAAAAATGAAGGGATAACGGTCGAAATTTACGACGGAATAACTCCTAACCCTACTATAACGGAAATCGACGAAGCCGCAAAAATAGCAAAGCAAAAAAAAGTAGGTCTTATAATAGGTTTAGGCGGCGGAAGTCCGCTTGATTCGGCAAAGGCGATAGCGGTTGCGGCAAAGGGAGATATTACTGCGTGGAAATATCTAAAAACTCCCGCATATGATGCGCTGCCGATTATAACGGTGGTTTCAACTTCCGGAACGGGCAGCGAGGTAAACAGATATTCGGTTATGACTAATCCTGCGACCGGCGAAAAACCCGGTTTCGGTTATGAATGCATGTATCCTAAAGAGGCTATAATAGATCCCGAAATTACCTCGTCGATGCCTCCTTATGTTACGGCTACGACCGGTTTCGACGTTTTCGTCCATATTTTTGAAGCGTTTACCGGAAAAGCAAAAAACGAGTTTTCTACGGCATACTGTATGCAGGCGTTTTATCTTTTGAAAGATAATTTTATTAAAGCATATAGCGAACCGGATAATATGCAGGCAAGGGGCAATATGGCGCTTGCTTCGGCGCTTGCCGGGCTTGCCATAGATATTTCCGGCGTCGGCATAATGCATGCAATGGAGCATCCGGTATCGGGAAATTATCCTAATATTGCGCACGGAGCCGGGCTTGCCGTTCTGGCATTAGAATCCATGAAATACAATCTGAATGCCTGCAAAAGAGACTATATGCTTATAGCCCATCATTTCGGAATTAAAAGAGCGGGTAAAAGCGACGATGAATACGCAACGTCTTTGATAGACAAAACAAAAGAGATACTTACCGCCTTAAATCTTAACGTAAAACTTAAAGACCTCGGCGTAGAAAAAGACAAACTACAAAAAATTGCTAAAGAAGCTTTTGCTACTATGGGCTTTGCGATTCAAAATAATCCTGCGGAAATTGACGAGAATGGAGTTTTAAGACTGCTGGAGAATAGCTATTAATGCTATCCAATAGTTTATAAATAACACGCTAATTATTATATATTTCAAAAATCATGCTAATTTTTGTCCGCACTTTTCACAGAATTTTGCTTCAGGAGCATTCTTAAAACCGCAGTTTGAACAAATACCGTTATCCGCGTTTTGATATGATTTTATTTGACTCGCCCCTTCATTGCCATTGCTGCTTATTATTGGAAACGATGTCTTTTGAATTGTTTTATTTTTTATAATTTCGACAACGCTTTTCGCTTTATTAAAATCTACGGGAATATTGCCTATTATGCTGCGTTTAAATTTTATGCCGGGTATTAACCCTCCTCTTGTTTCCACAGTGATAAAAAGTCTTTTGGAGAAGAAAAAAGATATTAAGAAAATAATCCCAAAAATTAATAAGATTAACCCTCCAAATCTTGTTGAACTAATCAATAACATAAAAAAACCGGATATCGAAAAAAATATTCCGAGAATTAGGGATATAATTGATTGCGAATATCCGCAATAACTGCTTGAAACGCATGTTAGCGGAATTACATGATTAATATTTCCCCGCATGCTTAAATAATTCATGGATATGCAGTCGTCGTTCAATTCAAATGTCGTTTCGCCGTATATTTTTAATACGGTCAAAAGCCAAGCGATTATCCCTTCGCCTCTGCCGGCTATCGATACAAATGTTCTATTGGGGTCGTTTTCGTTTACATAAAATTTAGTTAATACTAAAGAAGTCGGATCTGACCTATTCATTTTTATATATCCTCCCTAAATAATATTTATTTAGATTATTTCTTTATAAAATACAGTTTTTTGTTAGACATATTAACAATGGCTACATATTGTTTGTGTTTCAAAATAAAATATTTCCCGTCTAATGAATTTCCGCTGTAATTATATAAATTTCTACTTCCGGTTATAGTAATAGAATCTCCGTAAACCTTAAAGCGATATTTTACCGAACTGAACTTTTTCTTTTTAGACGAAAGGATTAATTTATTTTTTCCTGTAAGAGTTAAAACTACCGGCATATTGGAAGAAACCCACTGCATATAGCTTCCAAAAAAACCTGGTTCCATTTTTTTACTATAAACAGGCATAACTCCTTTAAATGTTCCCAGAACCGCATTATGATTATTGGATGTTATAGTTTTTAGCTGATATTTTTTAACGTATCTCATAGTTAATCTAAACGGTATTTTATGAATAACTTCTATATGTTTTATTTTACCTCTTGTTTTTATATAAAGCGAACCATTCAAGTTCTCTAAATGCAAAACGAAAGATCTGATCTGCATAGTGATCCGATTTTTATGCATGTAATATTTACCCATCGAATCAATTCCTATTGTATGAACGTAACAGCGTCTTTTTTTAAATAATTCTACATACTCTTTTTTATTTATCGTTGAATAATAAGTCCCTTTAAGTCCTCCGCTGTTTGAGCAACCTGATAATAAAAGACTCGAAGTAAAAATCGATGCTACCAGAAAAATTAAAATTAACAGGTTTTTTTTCATGATACATCCTCCTAAATATTAAAAATTAATTTTTAATAAATATAAATAATTACTGTACCTTAATATAAGCCGCAGGCGATTCTTCGATCGTCGCAGGAGAAGTTACCGTAAGAACATAGGTATATGTTCCTGCCGGAAAATTAGACGGAATTTTCACGGCAAGGTTGACGTTGTAAATTCCGGGCTTATCGACGTTGACGTATGAATTGTTA
>JAJZYC010000015.1 GCA_021806125.1 bacterium | reverse complement strand
AAAAGACATATTCGGAGGCCGCGTAATAGACGTTTCTAGAAATTCTTATACTTTAGAGGTGACCGGCTCCGAAAGGAAAATAGAATCGCTTATAGATATTTTAAGGCCTTTAGGAATAAAAGATATCGTAAAAACGGGGATAATAGCCTTACAGAGAACGAGAAAGCAAAGTTGATAAATATAAATAAGAAATAAAGGGGGTTTTTAATGAACATTTTTTACGAAAAAGATGCCGATTTAAGGTTGATTCAATCTAAAACCGTAGCAATCATTGGTTATGGGTCGCAGGGGCATGCCCATGCTTTAAATTTAAAAGATTCCGGCGTGAAAGTGATAATAGGCTTAAGACCGGACGGCAATTCTTTTGGAAAAGCAAAAAATGCCGGTTTTGAAGTCTATCCGGTCAAAGAAGCGACAGAAAAAGCCGACGTTATTATGGTTTTGCTTCCGGACGAAATTCATGGAGACGTTTATAAAAACGATATAGAACCCGGATTAAAAGCAGATAAATACTTAGTCTTTGCTCATGGTTTCAGTATACATTTCGGACAGATAATTCCTCCGAAAGAGGTAAACGTTTTTATGGTAGCGCCAAAAGGACCGGGTCATTTAGTAAGGCATGAATTCGAAAAAGGAGGGGGCGTACCTGATTTAATTGCGGTGCATAACGATTATACCGGGAATACAAAAAATATGGCTTTATCTTATGCCGCCGCTATAGGCGGAGGCAAAGCCGGAATCTTGGAGTCCACTTTCAGGGAAGAAACCGAAACCGATCTTTTCGGAGAGCAGGCAGTTCTGTGCGGAGGGCTTGCGGCTCTTATGACCGCCGGCTTTGAAACGCTTGTCGAAGCAGGATATCAAGAAGAGAGCGCATATTTCGAATGCATACATGAAATGAAACTTATAGTCGACCTTATATACGAGGGCGGAATTTCAAATATGAGATATTCTATAAGCAATACAGCTCAATACGGCGATCTGACAAGAGGACCGAGAGTTATCGACGAAAGGGTAAAATCAGAAATGAAAAAAGTTCTGGAAGAGATAAGGTCCGGAAAATTTGCAACGGAATGGATGCTCGAGAATAAAGCCAGCAAGCCTTCGTTTAACGCCCTTACCAGAAACGGGGAAGAGCATCAGCTTGAAAGGGTCGGGAATAGATTGCGGTCATTGATGCCTTGGATAACTAAAAATAAAATAGTCGATAAATCGAAAAATTAAAAATAATTGTCCCCGCCGGCCATATTTTTATGTACAAAACGATGTTTTTTAAACATAGAAAAATATATGGCCGAAGGCCGACCACATATTTTTCTAAGGAGTGGGTCAGATATTGACCGCATTACTATTAATAAGAAAGCAATGAAATATATAGCTAAAGATGGTATTCAATTTATAATCGGCGCATTAGTTTTTTCGCTGGTTTTTTTAGTTTTATATTTTTATGCAAAATACATAATATTAAAATATATATTTTTTTCGCTTTTTATACTTTCGATCCTTTTCTTTTTTTTCTGCATATATTTTTTTAGAGATCCGGAACGCAAGCCGGATTCAACACTAAAAGAGGGCGAAATAGTTTCTCCCGCAGACGGCAGGGTAATATTTTTGCAAAAAGTTTTCGACGGTAGATTTTTAAAAGAAGAAGCCGTAAAGGTAAGCATTTTTATGTCTCTGTTTAATGTCCATGTAAACAGAATTCCTGCAGGCGGCATTGTAGAAGAGATAATCTACAACAAAGGAAAGTTTTTTTCCGCTAATTTAGACAAGGCATCGCTCGAAAACGAGTATAACGGCATAGTACTAAGCATAGAAGACAATTCCGGTGGAAAAAACAAAAGAATAGCTTTTGTCCAGATAGCCGGGCTTATAGCGAGAAGAATAGTTTGCAGGATAAAAGAAGGAGACAAAGTGAAACCGGGTAGCAGGTTCGGTTTAATTAAATTCGGCTCCAGATTGGACATATATCTGCCCTTAAGTTTTCGGCAGAGTATTAAAGTCGGAGACAGGGTGTTTTCCGGAAAAACGATTATAGGTAAAATATCGTAAATTATTTTAAATGATAAAGTTAAATAAGAATAAAAAACTGCATCAGCCCTTAAAAGACGCCTTAGCCTCCAATAATATTTATAAAAACAGCATGACAAAAGGCGTATTTCTTTTGCCTAATTTAATAACCAGCCTTTCGCTTCTGTCTGGGTTTTATTCCATTATCAACTCTATAGAGGGAAAATACCAGGTTGCCGGCTGGCTTATAATAGCTTCGATTTTTTTTGACGGTATAGATGGAAAAGTTGCAAGACTTACAAATACCAGCTCTAAATTCGGCATCGAATACGATTCTCTTTCAGACCTTATAGCATTCGGAGCTGCTCCGTCAGTATTGGTATTTAAATGGTTTCTTATAGGTTACGGCAGACTGGGATGGGTGGCAGTTTTCGTATATCTCCTTGGAGCGGCGCTCAGGCTTGCCAGATTTAACGTTCAGCGAAATTCGGTAGAATATAATAAATTTATGGGGCTTCCTTCTCCTGCCGCCGCCGGAACCGTTGTTTCGTTCCTTTTCTTTATGACCGAATTTTCTTTAAAAACCGCGTTAATAAGCGAAATAATGCTTATTTTGATTGTTGTAGCGGGACTTTTAATGATAAGCAACATAGGCTATTTTGCGATGAAAGATTTCTCCGTTTTTAAGCGCAGGGCGTTCGAGTCGCTAGTTTTGCTTTTATTAATTCTGATTATAATTATAATTAAACCCGTTGAATCTCTTTTCGCGATTTTCCTCCTGTATTCTTTTATCTCGCCGCTATTGTATTTTTATCTTGTTAATGTTAAGATAAAAAAGAATAAAGAAATGAGATAGGCAGTGTTTTGGAGGGCTTGTGGGCGATAATCAATTAAAAAAAATTAAAATATTCGATACTACCCTGAGAGACGGCGAACAGTCTCCCGGGGCAAGTATGAACATAGAAGAAAAATTAAACCTTGCGCGTCAGCTTTCACGTCTTGGAGTCGATGTTATAGAAGCCGGTTTCCCTATTGCTTCCGAAGGCGACTTTGAAGCCGTAAAAGCGATAGCTATGGAGATAAAAGGGGCTGAGATAGCCGGACTTGCCAGGGCAAACGAAAAAGATATATACAGCGCGTATTCAGCCGTTAAATATGCTTCAAAACCCGTCATACATACCTTTATCGCTACATCCGACGTACATCTTAAGTATAAACTTAAAATGACCAGAGACGAATTATACGAAAAGGCGGTCAACATGGTAAAATATGCCAAATCGTTTACCGAAAATATCGAGTTTTCGGCCGAAGACGCCTCGCGGTCTGATTTAGACTTTTTATGCAAAGTAATAGGGGGGGTTATAGAGGCGGGAGCGACGACCGTAAATATTCCTGATACCGTCGGATATTCTACCCCGTTTGAGTTTTTTAATTTTATAAAGAGCATAAAAGAAAGAGTCGAAGGCATAAATAATATAATACTCAGCGTTCACTGCCATAACGATTTGGGCTTAGGTACCGCAAACTCTCTATCGGCGATTTTAGCGGGGGCGAATCAAGTCGAATGCACTATTAACGGCATAGGGGAGAGAGCAGGAAATGCGGCGTTAGAAGAAATAGTAATGGCTTTAGACGTCAGAAAAGATATATACAATGCGGTTACTGGAGTAAACACTACCGAAATATACAGGTCTTCACAGCTTTTAACCCATATAACGGGAATATCCGTTCAGCCTAATAAGGCGATAGTAGGCAAAAATGCTTTTGCTCACGAAGCGGGTATTCATCAGGACGGCGTATTAAAAGAAAAAACCACATATGAAATTATGACTCCGGAACGGGTAGGAAGACAGCCTAACGAATTAGTGCTCGGCAAACATTCCGGCAAGCATGCTTTTAAAGAAAAACTCTCGTCTTTAGGCTATTTATTAAAGGACGAAGAAATAGAAGCCGCGTTTGTCAAATTTAAAGCGTTAGCCGATAGAAAAAAAGATATTTACGACGAAGATATAGATTCTCTTGTCGCAAAATCGCATCCTCTCGAAAAATATGAGCTAAAATACGTAAATGTAGTTTGCGGCGATACCGTTTCGCCTCTTTCAATGGTCAAATTAATGGTTGACGGCGAATTAAAGCATGACTCTTCATGCGGAAACGGTCCGGTCGATGCGGCAATAAACGCCATAGAAAAAATTGTCAATTCCGGGGCAAAGGTCGTAGCTTACGAAGTTAAATCCATAAGAGGAACGACTGAGGCGCAGGGGGATGTTTCGGTTACTATAGAAGATGCCGATAAGAGAATGGGTATTACCGGAAGAAGCGCCCATACCGATATCGTGGTAGCAAGCGCGAAGGCTTATGTCAATGCTCTAAATAAACTATACGTACATAATAAAAATACCGCCGGTAAATCGGCCTGCGAAATGGAAATACGTGCATAATAAGTATAAACTTTAGATTATAAATGAAAGGGGATAAAAATGGGAAGACCTTTAACTATTACGGAAAAAATAATTCAGAATCATGCCGGTAACGAAACCATCGCTCCCGGAGATATCGTGAACGCCAGAGTCGATATCGCTCTCGGTAACGATATTACTGCCCCTATAGCTATAAAAGAGTTTGAAGCTATAGGAACAAGCCATGTTTTCGACAGAAAAAAAATCGCCTTAGTTCCTGACCACTTTGTTCCTAACAAAGACATTTTGAGCGCCAAACAGGCTAAGATGCTCAGGGAGTTTGCAAAGAAATTCGATATAGAGAATTATTTCGAATGTGGAGAAGCAGGGGTCGAGCATGCTCTTCTGCCCGAAAAGGGCATAGTACTTCCGGGCGATCTTGTAGTAGGCGCCGATTCCCATACCTGCACATACGGCGCTCTGGGGGCTTTTGCCACGGGGGTAGGCTCTACGGATCTCGCTTATGCCTTTGCCTTCGGCGAGTTATGGCTCAAAGTTCCCGAATCCATAAAAGTAATTTTTGAAGGCAAACCTAAAAAATGGGTATCCGGCAAAGACTTAGTTCTTTATCTTATCGGGCAGATAGGCGTAGAAGGGGCTAATTATATGGCATTGGAATTTGCCGGAAGCACTTTTAAGCATCTGGGAATGTCGGACAGATTTACCATATCCAATATGGCTATAGAAGCCGGAGCAAAAAGCGGAATATTTGAACCGGACGAAATTACCGAAGACTATGTTAAAAACAGAGCAAAAAGGGATTATACATTTTATAAAAGCGACGAAGGCGCCGAATATGCAAAAGTGTTAAAATTTGACGCAGAATCTATTAATCCTCAGGTTGCCTTTCCGCATCTTCCGGAAAACAGCATAGATATTAACGAGGCTTCGGCAAAAAACATCAAGATAGACCAGTCCGTTATAGGTTCATGCACAAACGGAAGGATAGAAGATTTAAGAATTGCCGCAGGGGTTTTAAGGGGGAAGAAAATAGCAAAATATTCAAGGCTTATCGTTATTCCTGCCACCCCCGATATATACAGGATGGCTGAAAAGGAAGGCTTGATAGATATTTTTATGGATGCCGGAGCGGTGGTCAGCACTCCAACATGCGGACCCTGTCTAGGCGGATATATGGGAATATTGGCCGACGGCGAAAGAGCCATATCTTCCACCAACAGGAATTTTAAAGGAAGAATGGGAGATGTTACCAGTGAAGTTTATCTTGCAAATCCCGCAGTCTGCGCGGCTTCCGCGATACTAGGCAAAATCGCAGGTCCGGATGAGGTATCTTAATTCCAAATAAAATAAGTAATTCTGGATTCCTGCCTTCGCAGGAATGACATATAGAGAAGTTTATCGTTTTATCTCAAAAGGGTGTCATTACTGCGAAGGCAGGAATCCAGAAAATATGGAGTAATTAAGTTAAAGCTTTTAATATTTATAAAGGAGCCATTATTTATGATATTCAGCGGAAAAGTTTTTAAATTTGGAGACAATATAGACACTGACGCTATTATACCCGCAAGATATTTAAACGATTCAAGCGACGAAAATTTAATAAAGCACTGTATGGAAGACGCCGACGAATCGTTTCCGTCAAAAGTTTCCAAAGGAGACTTTATTGCCGCGGGAAATAATTTCGGCTGCGGTTCTTCGAGAGAGCATGCTCCAAGAGCTATTAAAGTCAGCGGAGTGCCTGTCGTGATAGCCAAAAGTTTCGCAAGGATCTTTTATCGGAATGCCTTTAATATAGGATTATTTATACTTGAAGCCGATACCGACGGAATGGATAACGGCGATATGCTGGAAATAGATACCGATACCGGAGAAATTAAAAACAAAACAAAAAATACCTCAGTAAAGGCTAAGCCTATTCCAAAATTTATGTCGGAACTTGTTAACGCCGGCGGTTTAATCGCATATGCCAAAAAAAAGATTAAGGAGGGTAGGAAATAAATTATGATAAAATTAGCCCTTTTTGCAGGCGACGGGATAGGAACGGAAGTTGCAGGCGAGGCGGTAAACGTATTAAAATTTTTATTCGATTCTAATTCCGTAAGATACGAAATAGAAGAAGACCTTGTTGGCGGAGCTTCTTACGATGAATATAAGTTGCCTATTACAGAAAAGGCTCTCAAACTTGCCAAAGAAGCCGATGCGGTTATTTTTGGGGCAGTAGGCGGACCTAAATGGGAATCCCTGCCGATAGAGCTCAGGCCGGAAAAGGCGCTTCTTACATTAAGGTACGACCTCGATTTATACGCAAATTTAAGGCCCGCAAAGATTTACGATGAGCTGATCGATGCTTCGCCGTTAAAAAAAGACGTCGTTCAGGGAACAGATATGATGATAGTCAGGGAACTGACCGGCGGCATATACTTCGGTCAGCCGAGAGGAGTTTTCGATTTGGAAGACGGACAGAAAAAAGGCGTCAATACCTTAGTTTATACCACTAAAGAGATAGAAAGAATAGCCAAAATAGCCTTTGATATAGCAAGGAAAAGAAGAAAAAAAGTTTTATCCGTTGATAAAGCCAACGTTCTGGAATGCACCGAGCTATGGAGAAGCGTAGTTGCCGGAGTAGGCAAAGAATATCCCGATGTCGAATTAACCAATATGTATGTAGATAACTGTTCTATGCAGTTGATAAGACAGCCTAAATCTTTCGACGTTATCGTAACGACTAATATGTTCGGAGACATATTAAGCGATGAATCATCTATGGTCGCAGGTTCTATAGGGATGCTTCAGTCGGCGAGCCTCAACGGCAAAAAAGGAATGTACGAGCCTATACACGGAAGCGCGCCGGATATTGCGGGACAAGATAAGGCTAATCCCGTTGCGGCTATTTTATCGGTCGCGATGATGCTCAGATACAGTTTCGATATGGATGAGCTGGCGGAAAAAATAGAAAATGCCGTAGAGAAAGTAATTAAAAACGGATACAGGACCGCCGATATTTATTCAAACGCTCAGGGGACGAAACTCGTGGGCACCAAAGAAATGGGCAATGCCGTAATAGACGAATTAAAAAAATAAAAATTTAGTGCGGATAAAACATAAATAGTATGAAAAAAGAAAAATATAACATCGGCATTACCGGAGCCACCGGTCTTGTAGGCAGGGAATTTATAGAAATATTGGAGCATAGAAATTTTCCGGTCGGAGAACTCTATCTTTTTGCTTCCGAAAATTCTTTAGGCGAAACCGTAACATTTAAAGGCGAAGATTATATCGTTGATGCCTTGAAAGAAGATTCTTTTAAGAAAAAGAATATAGATATAATTTTATCGAGTCCGGGAGGTTCGGTAAGCGCAAAGTTTTCGCCCATTGCCGCAAAAGAAGGAGCGGTAGTTATAGATAATACCTCTTATTTCAGGATGGACGAAGACGTTCCTTTAGTAGTTCCCGAAGTTAATCCGGACGATATAAAATATTATTCGAAAAAAAATATAATAGCAAATCCGAATTGTTCTACTATTCAAATGGTCGTCCCGCTTAAACCTATCCATGACAGGTATAAAATAAAAAGAATAGTCGTATCTACATACCAGTCCACTTCAGGAGCCGGCAAAAAGGCTATGGACGAACTGTTTTATCAAACGGCTGGTATTATTAACGCAAAAGGAGACATTTATCCGGAAAAATTTCCTGTCCAGATAGCTTTCAACTGCATTCCTCAAATCGATGTTTTCGGCGAAGAAGGATACACGAAAGAAGAAATCAAGATGATGAAGGAAACACAGAAAATAATGCATTCTCAAAATATAGGCGTATCGGCTACCACGGTTCGCGTTCCGGTATTTTTCTCCCATGGGGAATCCGTTAATATAGAAACCGAAAAAAAATTCGATATTAAAGATATTAAGAAAATGCTGTCGGAAACGGCGGGAGTTAAGCTCATAGACGACATATTAAGCGGCAACCCCGATGAAAGGTATCCTTATCAGACTCAGGCTGCAGGCAAAGACGAGGTTTTTGTCGGCAGGATAAGAAAAGATTTTTCCGTGTCTAACGGGCTGAACTTATGGATTGTAGCGGATAACGTCCGCAAAGGAGCGGCGCTTAACGCCGTGCAGATAGCGGAAATTCTCATTCAAAAATATCTTTGAACGACAGACGGCAGATGCCTTCCCAACTGAAAAGCCATGAAATAGTCAGGAATTTATCCGTAGTTTCGTTTTTTACTTTGATAAGCAGGATTTTAGGCTTGTTAAGGGATGTCTGCATTGCATATTTTTTCGGCGCTGGAATGGCTACCGACGCGTTCTTCGTGGCTTTCAGGATACCAAATTTATTCAGAAGGTTATTCGGCGAGGGAGGAATATCCGCATCGTTTATTCCGGTTTACTCGGATAATTTGGCTAAAAAGAGCAATGCCGATTCTGAAGACCTGTTTAAAACCGTTTTTACCGCGTTATTTTTTATCCTTTTATTTCTTTCTTTAGCAGGATTTTTATTTTCGTTTTTTTTCGTGGCGGTTACGGCGCCGGGTTTTTTAAATAAACCGCTCGAATTGAGGCTTGCTGTCCTGTTAACCAGGATTATGTTCCCATACATATTTATGATAGGGCTTGCGGCGTTTTTATCGGGAGTCTTAAACGTCCACGGCTCTTATGCTCCGGGAGCGATATATCCTATAATATTAAATGTTTTATTTATAATTTCGGCCGTTTTTTTAAGGCCTTTTTTCCATCCGGGTATTTTTGCTCTTGCGGTAGGCGTAATGCTCGGCGGAGGATTGCAGCTTTTATCGCAGATTTATTATATTAAAAAAAAGAAAATCAGCCTCGGTTTCAAATTTAATTTTAGAAACAGCGGCGTAAAATCAGTTTTTAAACTGCTGACGCCGTCCCTTATCGGGATGGCGGTAATTCAGCTCAATCTGGTTTTTGATACTCTTCTCGCATCTTTTTTGCCCGCAGGGAGCATTTCCTTTCTTTACTACGGCGACAGGCTTTATCAGTTCCCCCTCGGCGTTTTTGCCATAGCTATGCAGACGGCTATTTTTCCGACCCTTTCCGCTTCGTTTGCAAAAAACGACGTCAAGGAAGTTGACGGAGCTTTTAATTTTGCCTCGTCCCTGATGTTTTTTATAATAATTCCTTCAAGCGTAGGATTAATCCTTTTAAAGGGCAGTCTCGTAAAATTGATATACATGCACGGAATATTCAATGCGGCCGATGCGCAAAAAACAGCCGGAGTCCTTCTTTTTTTTACCGCCGGCTTGTGGGCGTCAGCTCTATTAAAAACCGTTGTTCCGGTTTTTTATTCCATGAAAGATACCAAGACCCCAGTAAATGCGGCTATAATTTCACTGATTATAAATATTATATTTGCCGTCCTGCTTATGCGGGTTATGGGCGTTTACGGACTAGCTCTGGCTTCGAGCATATCCTTAATTTTTAATTACCTGTTTCTTTTAAGGAAGCTTCATCTAAAAAAGGGTATAGGTTTAGGTGCAGACTTCTTTAAGTCGTTTGCTAAAACCTTAATTGCAAGTTTCATTATGGGGTTAATAGTAGAATTTTTAATAGTTGCTTTCGGCAGGCTCAATTACGGTCCGTTAGCCGTCGTTTTGGCTTCCCTCGCAACAGGCGTAATTGCATATATTTTTGCCTCGTTTGCTTTAAAAAACGATTTCGCAAATATTTTAAAAAACGTAATTATGAAAAAATTATAACCATATACCATAATTGCTTAAATGCGTTAAATAAATATATAAACCGCATAAGGCAGTAAAGAGCGCATAGGAAAAACAGGGGGAGAAATGATGCGGCAGATTTCTTTTACCTGTTATTTTTAAAGTATTAAATTTTTTATTGACATGTTCGCCTAATGTTCGATATAATAAAATAAAAAATAAATAGGATGATTCTAAAGAAACATCGTGTCAGTGTCAGGTTATTACCGTTCCGCATGGCATTTAGCCCACCGCGTATGATTAGTTATTAAAGAAGACCTTATGGCATGCGCATTAAAGGGGACAGTAGAAATCGACGAAACGTATATAAGATGGAATTTTAATTTAAAAGGTCGATATACAACATGGCTAAATTAAAAGAAAGCGGTTCAAATCAAACAAAAACAGGTTATCTCGTTGATTTTATTTCTGGACAAGAGGTAAAAGCTAATAGTGAAGAGATTGAGGCTGTCCAAGTTTTTACCAGACAACTAGTTGAAGATTACAATTACCCAAAAGAACATATTCAAACAAGACCGCAATTTAGAGTAAAAGTAAGACCTTCTGATACGAAAAAAGAATATCCTGTGGATATCGCAGTTTTTCATAATAGTAAAAAACAAGAAGATGAAATTTATATTATCGTTGAATGTAAAAATAAAACAAGAAAAGACGGAAGAACACAACTTCAAGATTATTTAAGGTTTTCAAATGCTTATTTGGGAGTTTGGTTTAACGGAAATGAAAGGTTCTTTTTAAGAAAAATTGAGAAACAAGGGAGAATTGAGTTTGAAGAAATTCCGAATATTCCAAAATATGGACAAAGAATTGAAGATATCGGAAGATTTAAGCAAAAAGATTTAAAGCCAACACATAATTTAAAAGCAATATTTAAATCAATAAGGAATTATCTTGCCGCAAATACAGTTGGGGCAACAAGAGATGAAGTGTTAGCGCAGCAACTCATTAATTTAATTTTTTGTAAACTTTATGATGAAAAAAATACTGCACCTAATGATATTATAAAATTTCGTGCAGGATTAAATGAAAAACCAGAAGAAGTAGAATCAAGAATATTAGGAATTTTTCAAGAAGTCAAGACTAATTTGCCAGAAGTAATCGATATGGACGATAGAATTTTACTTGATACAAATTCCATTATATATGTCGTGGGCGAACTTCAAAATTATTCCTTAATGAATAGCGAGCGAGATATTATAGCAGATGCTTTTGAAACATTTATTGGGCATGCCCTAAAGGGTGAACAAGGTCAATTTTTTACGCCGAGAAATGTTGTTAAAATGGTAGTTGATATTTTAGAACCTAATGAAAATGATAAAATTATAGATCCAGCTTGTGGTAGCGGGGGTTTTTTAATTGATGCTTTAAAATATGTTTGGGATATAGCGGATAGAAAATATCAAACTCTTGGTTGGAAGGAAACAGAAATAGTAAGGAAGAAAATTGATATTGCAACAAATAATTTTAGGGGAATTGATAAGGATTATTTTCTAAGTAAAGTTGCCAAGGCATATATGAATTTAGTTGGCGATGGAACAACCGGTATTTTCTGTGAAGATAGTTTGGAAAATCCTAATAACTGGAAAGCAGAAACAAAGTTAAAGATTCCAATGGAAAGTTTTGATATTTTACTAACAAATCCACCTTTTGGAAGTAAGATTACTGTTTCAGGAGAAGCAAAATTAAAACAATTTAATGTCGGTTATAAATGGAAGTTTGATAGTAAAGTCAATAAGTGGATTAAAACGGAAAAATTAAAAAAACAGGAACAACCCCAAGTTTTATTTATAGAAAGATGTTTAGATTTATTAAAAAACGGCGGAAGAATGGCAATGGTGCTTCCAAGTGGTATTTTAGGAAATCAACAAGAGGAATATCTAAGGCAGTATATTTTGGATAAGGGAAACTTATTTGCAATAGTTGAATTGCCATTTGAAACTTTTAGTCCTAATGTTACTATTAATACAAGCGTATTATTTATTCAGAAAGGAAGAAATCCGCAAAAAGATATTTTTATATCGATAAATAAATATTGTGGACATGATAAGAAAGGAAGACCTATTAACAAAGATGATATTCCTGATATTGCTAAATTTTATAAAAATAAACAGTCAGATGAAAATAATTTATTTATAAAATCAAAGTTCTTAGAAAGTAGTTTTGTAGCCAAAAGATATTTAAGGAAATATATTGCTAATTTAGATAAAATTGAAAAATCTAAATATTCAGTGGTCAATTTTGGTGATATTATTGCATCTATTCATAATGGTGCCAATATAGATGATGCCTCAATTTATGTTGATAAAAAAAAGGGTATCCCATATATTCTTGTCAAAAGCATAACCAAAGAAGGAATAAATTTTGAAAATTTAAAATATATCAAAAATTCGCTTGAAACTGATGATAAGGATATAATTAAAAATCAAGTAGATGAAAACTCTATTGTGATGACCAGAGCAGGTAATTCTGGTATAGCGGCAAATATACCCCCTGATTTAATAGGTGGTGTTGCTTCAGGTTTTCTTATTAATATCAAAATTAAAAAAGAAATCAATCCTTATTATATAGTGTCATTCTTAAACTCGGAATATGGACAGTTACAATTAGAGAGAATTTCAAGCGGTTCAATCTTGCAAAGTATTCGGTCATCTGACTTAAAGAAAATAAAAATTATTTTACCATCGGAAGAAATTCAAAAATCGATAGGGGAAATCCTTAAAGACGCTGTCTACAAGACGGCGGAAGCACGTAAAAAAATTGAAGAAGCTAATAATGAAATTTCAAAACTAACATGATTTATTTTTTATTTAGCTTAGGAAAAAAACAATCAAAAATATGGGGTTATAATCAACAAAACAAAGGACAATGTCGCGCATATCGAGTATTACGCTTTTAGAGAGGGGAAAATGATATTAAATCTTAAAAGAAATTATTTAAATTTATAGAAATATGATAAGCAAAAGACAAAAAAACATAATAGATTTTATAATAGATTATGAAAGCAAAAAAGGGTATGCCCCGTCTTATGAAGAGATATGCTGCGGAATAGGCATTTCTTCCAAGTCCACCGTCTTTAAGCATATAAAATCTTTAAAGGACCGTGGTTTGATAGACGCTGTCCCAGGCAGAAAAAGGTCTCTGTTTTTAACCGAAAAATACCTTAGCGCCAAAATTAATAGTAACTTATTAAAACAAACAGGCGGCGGCGAACCATTCAGATATTCTTATGCAGATAATATTAACTTGCCTGAATCCGACGCTGGCCGCGAACAACAAAAACGGCGTGCGTTTCTATCTTCCGGTGTTTCCTTCGACGATATTCAATACCCTCTATATGATACCCGGTATATACCTCTATATGGTTATATTCAGGCGGGCTACCCCGTTGAAGCCGTCCAGATAAACGAAACCATTGCCATACCGGAGGGATTTACATCTAAACGCCCCGGCGATTTATTCGCTCTTAAAGTTAAAGGCGATTCAATGGCGGAAGATATGATAGCCGACAAGGATGTTATTATCTTGAAAAAGACCGGCGAGGTTCCGAACGGAAGAATAGTAGCGGCTATTGTGGAAGGTTATGAGGCGACGCTTAAAAGATATTACAGGCTCAAAAACGGGAAGGTCAAACTTATGCCTGCCAACCCCGCTTTTAAACCTATAGTTTTAGACGAAAATAGAGTTAAAATAATAGGGGAGCTTGTAGGCTTATTGAGGAAATATTAGGCGTTATTATTTTATTCGGTGCAGGATTTGCCGGTTGAGGCTGTTCCTCCGGCTTGTTTTTTTGCCCCGGCATTTCCGACAGAACCTATAACCGTAACTATAGTTCCGTAGCCTATATTTTTGTGCAAAAATTTGGCGTTTTGCTTCGGTATTTCAATACAGCCGGCCGATTGAGGAAATCCGTAATGGGCGCGGGGAATATAATGCAGAGCTATTCCTTTGTTAAAATAATCCACGTATTTAATGCCGGAATCGTCGTATGCAACCCATTTTATCGGGTGTCCATCCAAACAGGCGACCATGCCGGGGTGTTTTGCTTTTAAAGATTCGTACATTTTCGTGGGAATTCTTTTCGGCGACAGCCCGCTCATGGTAGTATCGTGATAACGGAGGAAAACATACCATGTTCCGTCGGGGGTAGTTGCAAATTCGCCTGTATTCGCAGGCGAAGAAAATATTTCCTTTCCGTTTTCATATAATTGAACCGTTTCATTTTTTTCGGCCTGCCTGACAAGAACCCATTTCCACGGATTGGGGTCAAATTTCCCATTTGCCGCACTTTCTTTAAGTTCCGACAAAAGCGCCACGTCTATTTGAGGCCTTGCGTATTCTCCGCCTCTAAGCTTACCAGATACCTTCAGATATTGCGCTGCCGCCCCCAAAATAAAAGGATTTTGAGGATTCCATTCATATGAATCCGCAACCCTATGTAAAATATCCGGAACGGGAAACGAAAATTTGTATTTATCCGGACCGTCGGATAAAACCGGAAGATAGCGCAGGTATTGCAGATATTTAACGGTGCAGTAAAATACGGTTTGCTCGCTTTGCTGTGCGTTAAACCGTTCGCCCTTGCATATAGGAGGGCTTAAAGGCCTTGACGAATTATATTCCGATAATTCCGGCAGTACCGCCGCCGATTTTTTCGATAAAGCGGATGTTTTGGCGGCAGAAGGCAGATATTTCATAAAGCCTGCGGCAGCCAAAATAAATATGGAAATAAATGCAGTTATAATATAAATATAAATTTTTTTTAGTCGCATAACTTTTAATATTATGCCATTTAAGGCGGATATTTTCAATATATTATCGGCGTTAATTTTAAAGATAATTTTATTACTTATTAGGGCAAAAAGATTGTTTAATATGGTATAATTGAAATAGAAGCCAAACATAAATATATTATATTAATAGGATTAAGGAGGCAAATGAAATGTTCGACGAGAAAAGATGGAATCCAACGAATATAAAAAAACATTCGGCAAGCGACGAATCCGATGCCTATAAAAACAGTCTGTCCTATAAAGATATGTCAGTATGCAAAATTTGCCATAATATTTATCACAATAAAAGATGGGTAAAAGACGATGAACTTTATAAATCCGCCTTAAAGAAGAAAGAAGATATAAATTATACTATCTGCCCGGCCTGTTTAAAAATCAAAACAAAATTTTACAACGGGGTCGTCGAGTTAAGCGGCAGCTTTTTATTCGAACATAAAAGCGATATTTTAAATCTTATAAATAATACCGTAGAAAAAGCGGATTATATAGACCCTCTGGAAAAAATAGAAAATATTGAAGAAAATGAGAAAGAAAAGATTATTAAAATATTTACTACAAGCGAAGACCTTGCCCAAAGAATCGGAAGAAACATGGAAAGAGCCTATAAGGGGGAAGTGGATTATTCATTTTCGGAAAGAGATTTATTGTTGAGAGTTTACTGGAAAAGGTAAGCATAAAAATAGACAGAGTCGTTTTTTGACTTTTTTATCAATAATGTTATAATCAAAAAATCGGCTAATTAATCATAATATATTCAATAAAGGAGTTATTAAAAACAAAATTTGGGAATAACTGATAAAACAAGGAAAACGGGATCTGCCGCTGAAGTGAAAATGCGGGGTATTTCGGGCGTGGTTAAAATAAACGCAAAAGCGCCTAAATCCCGGTTAATATCCGGCGGCGTCGAAAAAGAAACATTACATATAGAAAAGGTAGAACTGGAAGATTTAGAACTTTTTAATAAATTTTCCAGTCCGTCCGCAAATATAAAAGATATTATAGCAAACGAATTCAAAGTGGATATATCCGTTAGGGGCAATATGCTGCTGGTTAAGGGATATAGCGGCAACGTTGAGGTTTGCGCGAGTTTTATACGCGATCTGATAATTCTGTATAAAAACGGAAAAGTTGTAACCGATAACGATTTAATAAGATTAGCCAAGCTTAAAATTGAAAATCCGGGATCCGATATCGGCACGCAGATTTATCCTACCATACTGATAACCCCCAGAAAAAAGGTTATAACGCCGAGAACCGCAAATCAAAAAAAATATACCGACGCTATTTATAAAAACGATATAGTTATCGGCGTAGGACCGGCTGGAACCGGCAAGACCTATCTTGCTATGGCATGCGCGATATCTTTATTTCAAAAAAAGCTGTTCGACAGAATAATATTAACCCGTCCTGCGGTTGAGGCGGGCGAGAAACTAGGTTTTCTTCCCGGAGATATTTCGCAGAAAATAAATCCTTATTTAAGGCCGCTTTATGATGCCCTTTACGAGATGTTAGAATTTGAAAAAGCCATAAAACTTATAGATTCGGATGTGATAGAAGTTGCCCCTATAGCATTTATGAGGGGAAGAACTTTGAATAATTCTTTTATAATACTTGACGAAGCGCAAAATGCCACAAACGAACAGATGAAAATGATGCTTACCAGAATAGGTTCGGGTTCGAAGATTGTCGTAAACGGCGACATAACACAAACCGATCTGCCTTACGATAAAGAATCCGGACTTATAACCGCGAGTAAAATTCTGATGAACATAGCCGGCATAGAAGTAGTTAATTTTAACGGAACC
>JAJZYC010000206.1 GCA_021806125.1 bacterium | reverse complement strand
ACCCTTCAGCTCCGTAGAACAAGGAACCTTTTTGTATTCAAAATACGTCGGTTCTATAAACCTCATCTCATTTTTTATAGAACTGTCAAGTTTTGCAAGCATTTCCAGCAGTTTTATAGCCGAATACATTCCGTCGAAAGCCGGCATAAAGCCGGGGTAGATATAGCCGCCTTCATTGTCGCCGGCAAAATAAACGTTTGAATTTGCGGCTTTTTCCATAAGACAGCCCGACGAATTTTTTGCGTAAATTATCTCGTAGTCGTGTTCTTTAGCCATCTTAGATATATTAAAAGAAGAATTGACGGGAACGGAAATAGATTGAATCTTTTTCTCGGTCTTCATCACCAGCATCGACATTAAAGTTAAAGCGGTGTTGCCGTCTATATTATCGCCGTTTTCGTCGCATAAATATATCTTTTCCCCGCCGTTGTCTATAAAAATTCCAAGGTCGGCGTTAATAGACCTCACAATGCTCGACAGTTCCTTAAGCGATTTTTTGAATTCCCTTTCGGTTTTAGTTATTTTAGTCTGGTCTAAGTTCGCGTTTAAGTGAACGGAATCTATGTCGAGTTTGCCTATTACCGCAGGAAAAATTTTGCTTGAACTGCCGTAAGAATAATCTATTACTATTTTAAATTTTCTTTTGATAATCCTTTCTGCGTCTATAGTTTTAAGAAACCCGTCGGTATAATATTCCGTACCGTGGGTAGGATAAAAAATTTCACCGGTTTCATCGGAACCGACCCTCGTATAATCTTCCCTGAAAAACAGTCTTTCTATTTTCTGTTCTCCAAGTGAAGAAAAATCCAAACCGTTAGAATCGAAAAATTTTATATTTAAAAGTTTTTTATCGAAAGGATGTTTCCTGACGTGTATTCCACCCGAACTTTTAAACTGTTTTGCCTGATAGCGGACTATTGAAATAGGAGTATCGCTGAAATCGTTAACGTTAACGCCTACCGAAAGAACGCCCGACATCATTGCCCTAGAAAAAAGACGCGACGTTTTATGGCTGTCCCTCGACACGGATATCGTCCTGTTTTTGCCGACTGTTGCTCCGAACGCCGCTCCGAGCTTAGACGCAAACTCGGGCGTTATTTCTAAATTAGCAAGACCGGTTATTCCGTATTGACCGAATATTTTGGCACTCCATTTGTCAGACCATATAAGGCTTTCGGATAATATTGCCCCGTCTTCCACGTTTTTAAACGGCCAAATTTTAACGTTAGGATTAATCACTGCGCCGTTTCCTATATGGCATACGTCTGAAACTACAGCTCCGGCGCCTATAAATACGTTGTTGCCGGCATAAGTTTTGTATCCAAGAATAGATTCCTGGATGTCGCAATTTGCGCCTATTTTTGACGCCTTGCCTATGACAGAACCGTTGATAGATGTGTTTTCCCCTACCGTACAGTTGTCTCCGATAACGCAATTTTTAATTTTGCAGTTTTGAAGAATATGGACGTCTTTGCCGAGAATAGAATTTTCTATATCGCAGGTAATATCCACTATGCTTTTTGCGCCTACGGTTATATTTTTATCTCCTAACTTTTCGCCGTCTATATTAAGATTTATTTTACCGGCGATAATGTCTAAATGGCTCTGCCTGTATTCCGAAAGCGTCCCTACGTCTTTCCAGTATCCGTTAGATATATGCCCAAAAAGTTTTTTGCCGTTTTTTAATAAAAGCGGGAAAAGATCTTTGGAAAAATCGAATTCGCTTTTTTCCGGAATCATTTTTAATACTGAGCGGTTTAATATATAAATACCGGTATTTATAGTATCGCTGAAAACCTCGGACCATGTGGGCTTTTCTAAAAATTTCGTTATTCTGCCTTCGGCATCTGTTATGACTATACCGAAAGACAAGGGGTTTTCTACGTGCGTAAGGACTATTGTAGCGTGGCTTTTTTTTCCTATATGAAAATCTATCGGTTTTGAAATATTTATATCGGTAATTATATCTGCGCTTATTACCATGAAATCGTCGTCTTTAATTATTTTTTCGACGTTTTTTACGGCTCCCGCAGTTCCGTAATCTTCTTCGGCAAGAATGTATTCAATTTTTACGCCGAAATCTGAACCGTCTTTAAAATAATTTTTAATAAGGTCGGGCTGCACGTATAAAAGCACTATAAGGTCGTTTATTCCGTGCGATTTAAGAAGGTTAACGACATGCTCCATCATAGGTTTATTAGCTATATGTATCATTGGTTTTGGAGCATTATTAGTTAAAGGTTTAAGCCTTGTTCCAAAACCTCCTGCCATAATAACGGCCTGCATATTTTGTCCTCCGATAGTTTTAAACTTTTAAGACAATTTCTAACAAGACAATTTTTAATGTTGCAATATGGCGATTATTCTACTAAAATTATATCTTATTAAATAATAAAATCAAAATAAAAATTATGCTTTCCTACATTCTGCATTTAGATACCGCGCTTTTTTTACTTATTAATAACAATTTCCATTTTTCTTTATTAAACGACAATATGAGGGCGGTTACCAATCTCGGCAACGGCTGGGTCGTTTACTGGCTCGTACTTTTATATGTTTATTATTATAATCGTCAAAAATTCAAAGAATCGTTTTTTTTGCTTTTTTTAACTCAAATAGTTCCAGGTATAATAGATATTATTATAAAAAAAGCGGTTCATAGACCAAGACCTATAGTCGCTCTTCATTCTCTTATAGAAGAAGGAAAGGTTCACGTAAATGTTTTGGGCAGACACTTAACCGAAGATTCTTTTCCTTCCGGACATACGGTAACGGCTTTTTCCCTTGCCGTCGCATTATCTTATATGTTCCCCAAACATAAAAAAGTATTTTATATATTGGCTTATGTAGTAGCGTTTTCAGGGGGTTACGACGGCGAGGATT
>JAJZYC010000205.1 GCA_021806125.1 bacterium | reverse complement strand
CGCCTAAAAAGCGCGGGGATAAAATGCCTCGTCGATGCGGACGGCGCTTTATTGGCAAGCGCCGTTAGATCGAAGCCGTTTATAATCAAACCGAATATCCATGAGCTTGAAAGATTAGTCAAAAGAAAACTGCCGTCAAATCTTGAAGTTGCTTCAGCCGCCGCGGATATTTGCAGTTACGGCATCGAATATGTATTTATATCGCTTGGACATAAAGGGGCTATGCTTGCGTCGAAAGAAGGAATTTTTTACGGTTCCGCTCCTGAAGTTCCCGTGGTTTCAAGAGTCGGAGCCGGAGATTCCATGGTAGCGGGTATTTTAAGCGCCGTTGCAAGCGGAAAAAGTCCGGAAGACGCTTTAAGGCTCGGAATAGCATGCGGGTCTGCAACGGTTCAGATGCCGGGAACCGAGCTTTTTACGATGGATTTGGTAAACGATATTATAGATAAAATTAAAATAGAAAAAATAAATATTTAGGAAGAAACAGATTTTTTTAAGCGAACAGGCGGAATTGCAAACCATGCGATAAAAACGGCCAGACCGAATATTATATATATCGCGTTGAACAGCCATATCGGAAAATTATAATATAAAACCTTATCTACCATTCCCGCAATAAAAGGCATTGAACTATGTTTTATGCGGTCTAACGACATTAGCTTATATTCAAGCCATGTTAGAGGACATTCCGCGTTAAAAATAGATTCTATTGCGACTATGCCAATCATTAAAAGATGAATCAATCTGAACGCAAAATTTCTTATCCACTTCCAGCGGGCAAAAAAACCTATAATGATTAAGAAAAAACCTATTACGACAATAAGCGCATATATAAGATGAATAACATATACCGCAGATATTGCTACCGAGTATAAGGACGCTTCCATAATTGACTCCGCCGCAGGTTTTATTATGCATTAATTTATATTAATAAGCATATATTAATATTATATAACTATTTTGCCTTGATAAAATTAATTTTCGATAAAGCCGGCGGTTTTGCGTGCCCGGTTATTTGTTGCATACGGGCCGTATCTGTAATATAATTAAAAAAGTTAAAATAAAATTAATTGATACATATAATACATACGACATATAGGTTTTTAAATGAAAAAGTTTTTTGTCGGCATTTTTATTTTTACGGTTTTAGTTCAACTTATTATACCTCTATCCGTTTATGCCGAAACTTTAACTTATTTTTCTCCCCGAAGCAATCTTCAGAACATCGATATCCATTGGCTTAATAAATCGTTAAAAGCCAAACGGCTTTATATCGCAATGTACTCCTTTACCGACTATAAGATTGCAAAAGATTTGATATACCTTGCCCGCAGAGGCGTTAAGATTTACTTATACAGGGACGACAAGCAGATGAAGGTTCGAACCGACAGAACATATATGCTTAAAAACGCAAGAAATATTTATATTAAAGCTAAAAGAGACGGGGGGTTCTGGAATATTATGCACGATAAGATATTTATAATACCCGGCGTTGTTTTTAGAGAAGGTTCGGCAAACTGGTCTCCTTCCGCGGAAGGAGCATCCTGTTACGGTTATAAATGCGGGCCGCAGGAAAATCAGGATAATAACGCTACCTATATTACGAACAAAAGAGAAATCTATATCGCATTGCATAATTTTTATCGTATCTGGAATAGAAAATCCAATATTAACGTTAATTAAATGAAAAGCGAAATAAATTTAAAATTAAGGGGATAATTTAATGATAGTTGTTACCGGAGGAGCCGGATTTATAGGCTCGAATATTGTAGAAGCGCTGAATAAAAGAGGCGAAAAGAATATCCTTGTCGTCGATAATTTAACAAACGGCAGGAAAATGCACAATCTTTCCGACCTCGATATTTTAGACTATATGGACAGGGACGATTTTCTGGCTAACGTTAAATCGGGTCTGAATTTCGGAAGCATATCCGCCGTATTTCATGAAGGAGCATGCTCTTCTACCACCGAATGGGACGGAAAATTCATAATGAGAAACAACTTCGAATATTCCAAGGAGTTATTGAAATGGTGCCAAGAAATAGGAGCCCAATTTATTTATGCTTCGTCGGCTTCGGTTTACGGACTCGGCAAAAAGGGATTTGTTGAAAAAAGGGAATGCGAACTTCCGATTAATATGTACGCTTATTCAAAATTCCAGTTCGACCAGTATGTTAGAAGCATTATAAAAAGGGCTAAATATCAGATTGCGGGATTCAGGTATTTTAACGTTTACGGTCCGAGGGAGGCGCATAAAGGCGCAATGTCCAGCGTAGCTTTTCATTTTAACAGCCAGATAGCCGCCGCCGGAAAAGCAAGGCTTTTCGAAGGAACGGCGGGTTACGGAAACGGCGGGCAGAGGCGGGATTTTATTTATGCGGAAGACTGCGCCAAAGTTAATCTATGGTTTATGGATAATCCGTCCAAGTCGGGCATATTTAATCTAGGAACGGGTAAAGCAAGGTCGTTTAACGATGTAGCAAGCGCCGTAATAAAATATCTCGGAAAAGGTTCGATAGAATATATTCCTTTTCCCGAACATCTTAAAGGCGCTTATCAAAGTTTCACGGAGGCCGATATAGCCGCCCTGCGCGGCATCGGATACGACGAAAGCTTTATTTCCGTCGAAGAAGGAGTCAAAAAGTATTTAGATTGGCTTAACGGATAATATAAGTCGGCGCCATATTTTTTAAAGTATCCAAATCTATTTTATGCTCTTTATCGCCGCCTGGCGTTTCGACGATGAGCGGAATTTTTTTAAGCCTTGCATCATTTACTATAAACCTGAAAGCATCCAGCCCTATATAACCTTTTCCAATAGGGGCGTGCCTGTCCACTTTAGAGCCGAGTGGCTTCAGCGAATCGTTAAGATGAAAGGCGCATAATTTCCCGA
>JAJZYC010000204.1 GCA_021806125.1 bacterium | reverse complement strand
TTACTTGCTTTGCTCGATTTAAATTTTAAATTTATTGCAAAGGCGTCTCTTTTTAAAATACCGTTTCTTGGCCGCTCTATGAAAAGGCTCGGCTATATCCCCATAGACAGGGAAAATTTGAGAAATGCTTTTAAAAGCGTTAGGAAATCCGCCGAACTCATTAAAAACAAAACCTCTATACTCATTTTTCCCGAAGGCACGAGGTCTTTGGACGGAAAACTTTTAAGTTTTAAAAAAGGCGGGCTTAATATGTTTTTAAAACATGATAATATTGCCGTCCTTCCAGTCGCTATTAAAGGCACGGTAAATATTTTAAGAAAAAACAGCTTTGCCGTCCATCCGGGGCAAACAGTCGAGTTTCATATTTTAAGACCTATAGGCGCCGCCGAAAAAGGCGATAGCAATATTATAATCCAAAAAATAGAACAGGAAACCCGCGCGGTTTTGGAATCCGAAATATAAAAATTATAATGCGGGATTAGAGGATTAGGGTAAATATTTTAATTGGAAAAAGTAATGTTATAATGATAAAATATACACAATGCGCTGGAGGTAAAATGAAAAATATTTTGAAATTTGCGGGAATTGCAAAAGGTATTTATAAAGAAAATTATACCGAAGAATTAAGAAATAAATGGGAACAGCGGGAAATTAAAATAAAAAAAATTAATTAATTTAATGCCTACATTAAAAGCTATACCCCTCGGGGGCTTGGGCGAAATCGGTCTCAATATGATGGTTTACGAGACCGAAAAAGATATTATAATAGTCGATTCCGGAATCATGTTTCCTGAGGACTATATGCTCGGGATAGATATGGTAATTCCCGACATAAGATATTTATACGACCCCGAAAAAAAGAAAAAGATTAAAGGAATCGTTCTTACCCACGGGCATGAAGACCATATAGGCGCCATACCGTATGTGTTAAGAGAGTTTAATATTCCGATATTCGGCACTCCGTTTACCCTTGGAATACTTGAAGAAAAATTAAAAGAACACGACCTGCCTTTTAAGGTGTCGCTTTTTACCGTTAAAACCGGGAACTCTATAACTCTCGGCGATTTTGAAATCGAATTTATAAGAGTAGCCCACTCGATAATCGACGGAGCAAGCCTTGCCATAAAAACGCCGGTCGGAACCATAATACATACCGGAGATTTTAAACTCGACCAGACCCTCGAAAAAAATGCCGTAACCGATATAAACAGGCTTGCCCATTACGGAGACAACGGGATTTTAGCTTTATTTTCCGATTCTACCAATATAGAAAAAGAAGGATTTACGATATCGGAAAACGACATAAAAAAGACCTTCAGAAATATTTTCAGGGATAATAATGCAAGAATTATAGTGGCTTTATTTGCTTCGAATATACACAGGATTTCGGAACTTCTTTCCCTCGCCGCCGAATTTAATAAAAAGGTTATATTCAGCGGAAGAAGCCTTATGACATATACTAAAGTAGCAAGAAAATTAGGATATTTGAAAATTCCGGAGGATATTTTAATAGACGAGGAAACTATTAGCTATTATAAACCGGAAGAACTTTTAATATTGACTACAGGTACTCAGGGCGAAGCGATGTCCGCGCTTTCCAGAATATCGGTTGACGACCATAAATATATAAAAATCAAGCCTAACGACCTCGTTTTAATGTCTTCAAAATTTATCCCCGGAAACGAGAAAGCTATATCGAAAATAATAAACAATCTTTATAAAAGAGGAGCCGAAGTTTATTACGAAAATATATCCGAAATACACGTTTCGGGACATGCAAGCAAAGAAGAGCTTAAACTTATGATAAATATAGTAAAGCCGAAATATTTTATTCCGGTGCACGGAGAATTGAAACATTTATACCAGCACAAAAAGCTTGCCCTAAGTTCTGGCATTCCTCCATCGGACGTTTTCGTCCTCGAAAACGGCAACAGTCTGGTATTTACCGAAGACGAAGAGTGTTCCGCAGGCGAAAACGTTTACGCAGGCAGAATATTCGTGGACGGCAAGGGAATCGGCGACGTCGGTGCTCATACCCTTAAAGAACGGGCTCATCTTTCCGAAAACGGAATGATTATAGTCCAGCTTGTCGTGGATTCCAAGACGTCGGGTATAATTTCAGGCCCGGATATAGTTTCAAGGGGATTCGTCTTCGAGGATTATTTTAAGGAATTAAACGGCGTTCTATATAAATTAGTCATGAACGTTATAGAAGAGAATCAAAAACACGAAAACATAGATTGGGTAAAAGTTAAAGACGATATAAGAAAGGCTTTAAAGAAATATTTAAATAAGACTATAGATAGGCATCCCTTTATTTTCCCGATGATTACCGAAATTTAATTTATAACGTAAAAATAATTTTTTGTTTTTATTATGGTATACTTTATTTAACGTTGATAATTATTAAAGATAATTATCAAATATACCGTTTAATTAATAAAAGGTAACGGAGGTGATTAAAATGGCATGCGCTTCTAAAAAATCTGCTTCGACGTCTAAAAGCAAACCTGCAAAAGCAAAAAGCAAATAAGGAAAGGTTGCGCTTTTTAGATTATCTATCGGCAAAACGCTTTAAATTTTAGTAAAAGCGTTTTGCCGATATTATTATTCTTCGTCGTTGTTTTCATTATTGCTGCCGGTTTCGCCGCCGCCGGTTTTAGACCTGCGTTCTTTCGTTTTCGCGATTCTGTCGTCGATTCTTTTAACGAAACCGTTGAAAACGCCTTCTATAGCAAAGATTAATTCTTTATTTGCATTACCTAAATGTTCTACCACATCTACGGGAATTCTGTCGTATATCCCGTCCACGATTTTGTGCCTTAATTCCGACCTTTTTTCCCTGAAAGATTTTTCTTCTTTTAAAAGCATCTTGACCTCCCTTACCGAATATCTTAG
>JAJZYC010000203.1 GCA_021806125.1 bacterium | reverse complement strand
ATAATAAACGAAAATAAAACCCATATATTTAAACAGGTTGAAAACGGCGTCGCCGTAAGAATGGCATGTCTTTATATTTTAATAGGATATCAGAAACTTAATGGATAAACTTTTAATAAAAAACGGCATAGTTATCGACCCTTTGACTAAAACGGAAGTCAAAAGAGACATATATATAGAAAACGGAATAATAAAAGATTTACCTGTTAAAAAGCCGACAGTCGATAAGGGCGTAGTTAAAACGATATCCGCAGACGGTTTAATTGTTTTCCCCGGTTTAATAGATATGCACGTTCATTTAAGGGAACCCGGTTACGAATACAAAGAGACGATAAAATCTGGAATGGAGGCGGCAATATCCGGAGGATTTACCTCTATATGTTGTATGCCTAATACGAAGCCGGTTAACGATTCCGAAGAGGTAACCCGTTTTTTAATAGATAAGGCAAAAAATTTAGATTTAATAAACTTATTTCCTATAGGTGCTATTTCTAAGGGGCTTAAAGGCGTTTCGCTCGCAGATATAGGAAAACTTAAAGAAGCGGGAGCCGTAGCGTTGAGCGACGACGGCAATCCGGTGGAAGATTCGGCGCTTATGGGCAGGGCGTTATTATATGCCGATACTTTTAATTTACCCGTTATATCGCACAGCGAAGATATAAAATTGCGCGGCAAAGGCGTAATAAACGAAGGGGTTATGTCGGAGCGGCTCGGCGTTATCGGTATGCCTAGTATCGCCGAAGATATAGGCACCGCAAGAGACGTTATTCTTGCCGGATATTACGGCGTAAAACTTCACGTTGCGCATGTTTCTACGGCTGGTTCCGTAAACATTATAAAGCAGGCAAAAAAAATAGGAATAAAAGTTACATGTGAAACCTGTCCTCACTATTTTTCTCTTACCGAAGAATCTTTGCTTGATTATAATACTAATGCAAAAATGAATCCTCCGTTGAGGACCGAAATGGATAAGAGAGCCGTAGTAGAAGCTATACAAGACGGAACTATAGACGTGATAGCTACGGATCATGCACCTCATAGCAAAGACGAAAAGGACGATACTTTAGATGCCGCCCCTTTCGGAATTATAGGCTTAGAAACTTCATTGCCGCTTACTTTAAGGCTTTTTCACGATAAGAAAATTTCTTTAATAAGAATTGCGGAGCTTATGTCTTTAAATCCGGCGAAAATTTTAAATATAAGCGGAAGGGGTTCCGTTTCCAACGGTTATATAGGAGATATTACAGTAGTCGATTTAAATAAAAAGTGGCAGTTTACCGAAAGAGAAATTAAATCTTTAAGTAAAAATTCGCCTTTTATAGGAGAAAAGTTTAAAGGCAAAACATCTTTTGTGATGGCAGGCGGTAAAATTTTAAAAGAAAATTAAATATAAATATTAATAAATTATGGATAATAGTTTTAAAAAAGAAAGAGCCGTATTGATGTTTGAAAACGGAGATTTTTACGAAGGATTATTTGAGGGGAAACCTCTCGAATCCGGCGGTGAAGCCGTCTTTAATACCGCTATGAACGGTTATCAGGAATTGGTTACAGACCCGTCTTATAACGGACAAGTAGTAGTTATGACTTATCCTATGATAGGGAATTACGGAATAAACGAGTTTGATTTTGAGTCCGGCAAAGTATGGATTTCAGGTTTAGTAACAAAAAATTACGTTAATCATTATTCGCATTACAGTGCTGTTAAAAGTTTATCCGAATTCATAAATTCATACGGTTATCCCGTTATATCGGGAATAGACACAAGGCAATTAACTATAGCAATAAGAGACGGAGGGCAGTCTAACTTATATATAGCTCCAAAAGAAGCGGGCGTCGATTATATTAAAAATAAATTAAGTTCTTTGCCAAGAATGGAGGGTTTAAATTTAGTCTCAAACGTTTCATGTAAAAAGGCTTACGAAAATAAAACTGACTTTCCCGAATTCAGGGTTACGGTTATCGATTACGGAGTTAAACTTAATACGGTTAGATGTTTAAATGATATAAAAGCCGACGTTACTGTCGTACCTCACAATTTTTCTAAAAAAGAAATATTAAATACCGAGCCGGACGGAATTCTTCTGTCGAACGGTCCGGGCGATCCTCAGACTATGTCTGAAGAAGTTGAAACTATTAAGGGTCTGTTGGGCGAAAAGCCTATTTTTGGAATATGTCTTGGACATCAGCTTTTATCTAAGTCTTTAGGTTTTAAAACTTATAAGTTAAAATTTGGACATCACGGAATAAATCAACCGGTTAAAAATTTAAAAAGCGGCAAGGTAGAAATTACTTCCCAGAATCATGGATTTTGCGTAGATTTTCAATGTAAATCCGCCGATAAGAATACCGTTTTGACGCATATAAATTTGAACGACAATACCGTCGAAGGCATTAAGAACGAAAAATTAAAGGCGTTTTCCGTTCAATATCATCCGGAAAGTTCTCCGGGGCCGAGAGATTCCCTGTATCTGTTTTTGGAATTTAAAGCAATATGTTTGGGATAAGAGATAATGTTAATTCGTTGAAGCCATCGTTTCTTAATATTTCTAACGCAGATTTTATCGCAAAAATAGATGCGCTTTACGATTTGTCCGAAAATTGCGGATTGTGTCCGAGACGGTGCGGAGCAAAAAGGTTAAAAGGCGAAAAAGGTTTATGCGGCGGAGAAGATGTTCTTAAAATAGCCAGCATAAACCTGCATTTTGGAGAAGAACCTCCTATATCGGGAAAAACCGGTTCCGGAACGGTTTTTTTTAGCGGTTGTCCGTTAAAATGCAAATTTTGCCAGAATTATCCTATAAGCAGATACTGTGCAGGAGTATATTATGATACGGCTGAATTTGCGGAAAAAATGGTTAAGTTGCAGGAAAAAGGAGCTAATAATATTAATCTCGTAACG
>JAJZYC010000202.1 GCA_021806125.1 bacterium | reverse complement strand
TGGGGTTATAAGCGATTACGGCGGCGTAAACGAAATTCCGCAGACGTTTTTTATATCGAAAAGCGGGCGCCTGATGTTTCACTGGGTAGGAGAGATATCGGGCGGAGCGCTTTACGGGATTACGAACAAACTTTTAAAAATGAACTAATTTTTTTAAATTGTTTTTTTATAAAAATTAATGTATAAAATTTAAATATATTATAAAATTTAAGAGGTAGTATTATATGGCGATAGACGATATGCTTTCCGAACTCAAGGACCTTGCAAAGGTCGTTGACGATGCTTCAAAAAAGATAGGAGAATTTAAAAAACCGGTAAAAGAAAGTTCAGACAGTATACCTCTTGCACAGGACGGAATTTCCGACATCATAAAGGAGACCGAAAAAGCTGCAAATAGCATAATGAACCTGCTGGACGAGATAAACGAAAATTCGGATAATATCGACAAAAGTCTGCATAATTTAATAGAACTTAATCCTATAAAAAAGATTAAAGAAAGTTTAATAAACCTAAAAGACCTTAATAAAAAAAATTTAGATAAAATTTTAGACGTCCTGTCTCTTCTTTCTTTTCAGGACCTCACCGGGCAGAAACTCTATAAAATACAAAACACCTTGAATGAAACAAAAATCAAGCTCTTAAAGGTTTTAGTCGATACGGAGGTGGAAGCTAAAGACATTCCAAAGGAAAAGAAAGCAGAAATATATGGAAAATTAAAAGACATGGTTGCAGATAATCAAAAAATGGCCCAGAATGATGTAAATTCTATGCTAAGCGAATTGGGATTTTGATATTCTTTATCGTTTTTTCTTCTTGCTTTTTTTATATCGATATGGCATAATAACATTTTTGTATTAAAAATATCAAAGTCCCCATCGTCTAGCCGGCCCAGGACATCGCCCTTTCACGGCGGCAACACGGGTTCGAATCCCGTTGGGGACGCCAACTTCTCTTGCAATTACTCCTCCGTTTCTTATTTATAAAGGGTTTCTAGTTTAAATAATTAGTCAAACTAATTAAAACTGCATATTATTCCGCCAAAATGCTTTTTTAATTCCGCTTTCTTATTGACAATTAAAAAAATAAAGATATAAGATATTATTATATAATATATATTACGCGTTTCATTTTCATTGCATATGAATATTTTTTTTGATACTATATTATAATGATATTTAATTAATTAATAATATTTTTATTATAATAGCAAATGGTACTTGAAGATATAAAATACCAGTTGGATCAATTTTATAGTTTTGACAATATAAAATTATCTTTTGAAGTTTTGAATAAACAGGGTTTTATATACTTTTCGAACGGCAAAATCCTTAACGCCGTTTTAGGTTCCGAGCGCGATATAGATGTTTTCAAAAAACTAAGCGGCATCGATTCAAATATTAATATCTCTGTAAGCATAGGGGAGCCTGTCCCTGAAGTTACACTCGATAAATATTTCGATGAAATTTTAGAAATAATTAACGGGAACGCTAAAGAAGCAAAAACCGATATAAATCCGGGCTGGAATGATTCCGAAATTATTGAAGCCGGCAAAGAATCTAATCCGGCTGTTGTAGTCAGAATTTCCGAAAGTCTTTCGGTAATACCCGGCGTAGAATCGATTATTGCAGTGAAGGATGACGGAGAGATTTTATATTCAAAAGGCGTGGACGATGCCGAATTCGAATCTGCCGATGCCATGTTTTTAAATAACCAGTCAAAAGAATTAGGAGATATATTAAATTTTAAAACATTAAAAAGCACGATATGCGAAGCTAATAATTATAAAAAAATAATTATAAATAACAAAAATATTTTATACAGCATGAAAATTTCTCCAGGAGTTCCCGCGCTTAAAACGCAGATGGAAGCCGCTAAATTGTTAAAAGATGCATAATTACGGACGGAATGCTGTTCGCCAATAAATCATGCAGTTAGGCAAATAATACATTTATGGACGCTAAAGATAAGAGCATTATAGATAAAATACTTAAAATTGCCGGTGTTGATGCCTGTGCAGTATCTTCATTGGACGGTGAGGTCTTAAGATATGAAACAAACGACGGCGAAATATTGCCGGAGCAAATAAATAAAGTTTCTCTTGAAATAAGCAAGCTTTTTGCATCTTATTCTATTTCGTCTATCGATATTACTTCTCTTTATTTGAATTTTGACGACAGAAATATTATAGTGAACGGATTCGGAAGCGGTTTTATTTTTATTTTGAGTAAAAGGAATTCAAACGTAAATCTGCTTAAGATGGAGACGTCTTATTTAGAAAGCGAGTTTATAAAAATAGTCAGCCAATCGCTTGGAAGCATTTCTGAAAAACCGCCGCTAATAAACGCTCAAGCGGCTCAAACTGTTGACAACACTGCCGGAGCGTATTCAAAAAATGAAAACGAGGATGTATTCAATGCGTTTTTTGGCGGGAAAAGCGGCGGAGAAGTTAAAACCCATAAATTAATTTCGAAAAACGATTTAGATTCAATTAAAGATATTTTTTCTTCGAGTTTGGGTCCGATATCCGCAATACTTTTTGATGAAAAAATTAAAGAATTAAACGAGAATGTCGATAATTTTAATGCAGAAAATATAGAAAACTTAATTAATAGGCTGTCAGATGAGATAGAGGGCAAGAAAGACAGATTAAATTTTATTACTGCGGCAAAAAATATCATAAATTAAAAGAAAAATTTTGGTTATTTATTTTATCGCCGGCGTGGCTCAGGGGTAGAGCAGCTGATTCGTAATCAGCGGGTCGTAGGTTCGATTCCTATCGCCGGCTCCATTAAAAACAAAGGGTTTGCAGACCCGGCGTTTCCTTCTTTTCCGGTCGTGGTAGTAAATCGGTAGTAATTTTTTTATTCAACACGTTAACAGCATCTTTAAGATGAGTCTTTGACA
>JAJZYC010000201.1 GCA_021806125.1 bacterium | reverse complement strand
AAACTTCGAAGCGGCGGCTTCCAAAGAATACACCGGAAGATATTCTACGAATTTCTGCTCTTCGGGAACGTCGTCGTCGGGTATTACGTCAAACTTTGCAGGGAAATCGATTACGTTAGACTTTACGGCCTTATCGTCATATTTTTCAAGACTTTCAACCGCCGATTCGGATTCGACTATTTTATATTTTGAAATTTCTTTTATTATATTTACCGATTTTATGCTAACGTTAATTATTTTTTTAATAAGGTTTACGATATATTTGTAATCGTTAATTTCTTCCAAATATATGTTCAGGTCGTTTTTTATAAGGCTGTTTTTATCGATATTTACTTGATACCTGTTCATTATCCATTCTATAGCCGATCTTCCGTTAACGATATAATCGTAAGATTCTAAAGGTATATTGGATAAAGTTACGAATTCATTGTATATTATCACCGTTTTATCTTTATCCTTGCCCTTTCTGCCGAATTTCATTTTCTCTATTCGGTAAAGCTCTTTTTCTGGTAAATCTTTTGGATTTTTAGATATTGTTTCGGTAACCGGATACGGTTCTATATTTTCGTAATTAATATGCAGATTTGCCAATTCCCTGCCGTATTTGCTTATATCTTTAAATTCTGCGATAAACGGAATGCGAGGAAGCATTTTAGTCAAATCGTTGGCAAACGTTTTTTTATAATCTTCATTATGCAATATGCCGTATATATAATAAAAAATATCCTCTTTATTTATGCTTGCGTCATGGTACTTATCCCGTATTTCTTTTAAGAATTCATCCGAAATGTTGTCTTTTTTAGTATATTTAATTTCTTCCTGCAGAGGTTCGGAATGAAATAAACTTTGTTGTGAATTATTCGTATCTTCGGTTTTTTCATAGTAGTAAAGTGGAAAGGCTTGACTATTGAATAATATTTGCAAATCTGGAACATTATTTACAATAACAGATGAAAAAGTTTTATCGCCGATACCGTTTACGCAGATTAATAAATTATCCGAATTTTTATTCGGAAATATTTTAGGCATCTGAGAAATTTCTTCATTTAATTCACGCGTTCCGTTATAATAAAGCCATTGTTTGCAAAACGGTCTATGAACGGCAGCAACTATATCTTGATTATTAAATTCTAATTTTTTTTGACTTTTCAATCTGTTTTTAAGTCCTCTTGTCCAGCTAATTTTAGTCGGGTCGTTATTTACGAAACTGTCTATATTTTTGGGTATATTTCCTGCATTGCCGTAGCGGTCAACCTCGCCGTTATAAAACTCAATCATCGATTTTACGTTATTTTCAAGCTTTTCTTTTGAAAAGTTGTAGCACCATGAATCTCTCTGTGTTTTTAAACCGCCTGAATAAATTTTAAATATAGTTTTACTTTCTAAACTTGTTTTATCGCCCATAGGAATAAATTCGGAAAATACGGGATTTCTTTTTTTTATCCAGTCATGGGATTCGTTGGGAATAATTTCCTGCCATTTTATAGCGGTTATGTCTTTTTTAGAAGAAATATAATTTAATTTTTCGTCAGTTTTTAATTTTTCCGGTATTTCATAATAGAATATTTTATTATTTTTTGCTTTATCCGGATTTTTTACAAGCAAAGTTATAGCAACTCCGGTTCCACATTTGTTTCCGAAAACGTTTTCGCCTTCTTCCGCGTTATAAGCCCTGAAATTTCCTTTAAGGTTAAAACAGTAAACGGACGAAAACTCGTCCAACAGACTCTTGCGGAAACCGTCAAGGGCTTTGCCGTTAATATAAGAGTTATTGCTTATGTAGCATATTACTCCTTTATCTTTAATTCTGTCCGTCGCCCACCTGAAAGCCCTTATGTATGAATCGTGAAGACTTTGCTTGAGCTGTGCAGTAGAATTTTTAACGTATGTATTTACTATTTTTTCGTCCAATTTTGGATATTTGTCGGCTTTATTGTCGTCGTTAGCATTGTCCTGCTTTGCCGAATAAGGCGGATTGCCTATAATAACCCTTATATCTTGCCGCTTCTGTTTTAACGCCCTTTTGCTGTTTCTTTTCAACGGATAAAATGTTTCTTCGTCTGTGACTGATATAACCATTTGCTTTGCCTGCGACTTATATTCCTCTTCAAGCATCTGAAAAGTATCTGTTAAGACTATACCTGTAAACGGCTCGTATTTTCCGGTTATATTTTTATACGTTTCTTCTATATTTATGGCGGCTATATAATATGCCAGAAGCATAATTTCGTTTGCGTGCAGTTCTTTTTTGTATTTATTTTCTAATTTATCCGGAGCTATTATGCCGTTATGAAGCAGTCTCGTTATAAAAGTGCCTGTTCCGGTAAAAGGATCAAGTATATGAACGTCTTCGTTTTCCAATTTTGTTCCGAATTCTTCATTTAATACATGCTCTACGCTGTTTACTATAAAGTCCACTATTTCTACAGGCGTATATACTATTCCGTATTTATCGGACGATTTGGGATTTGCGAGAGAAAAGAAATTATCGTAAAGTTCTATTATTACCTTTTGTTTGTCTTCCGGATTTTTAATCGCGCTTACTCTTTTCTCAACCGATTCGTAAAAACGCTCCAATTTTTTGGTTTCGTTTTTAAGCCCTTTTTCGTCCAATAAATTTATTATTTTATCCATTGCAAGAGAAATAGGGTTTATTTTTACAAAGTCGGAATCGAATAATGTTTCAAAAACCGGTTTGGTAATAAGGTGCTGGGATAGCATAATAATAGCGTCTTCTTCGGATATTACGGGACTTATGTTCTGCCTTAATTCGTCTAAAAAAATATCGAACTCTTTTCTGTCGTTTGCGTTCTGTTTTAAAATTTCGTTTATTCTTGCAATATGGACGTTCATTATGTCTATTATATCTTTCGTCCAATTTAACAGATATTCCTTATCGCCGCATT
>JAJZYC010000200.1 GCA_021806125.1 bacterium | reverse complement strand
GACTCGGCAACAATGCCAGGGCGGCTCTTCTTACCCGCGGTATCGTCGAAATGACGAGATTCGGCGAGGTTATGGGAGCGGATAGTCAAACTTTTACGGGGCTTTCCGGCATAGGCGATTTAATGCTGACCGCCGCTTCCGACTTAAGCAGAAACAGAACGGTAGGGCTAAGGATAGGCAGAGGGGAAAATATAGATTCTATTTTAAAAGGAATGAAGATGGTTGCGGAAGGAGTTGCGACGACAAAATCGGTGCATAATATAGCTAAAGAAAAAAACATTTATATGCCCATTACCGAAGTGGTTTACTCCATTCTTTACGAAGGGCTGAAGCCTTCCGACGCCATAATAAAACTTTTGGAAAGAGACATAAAAGACGAGTTTATTTAACAAATTGCGGTGCTAAAAAACATGGGTACGGAATTTAATTCTGTACCCGTCATAAATTTAAGGAGGCATCATGGGGATAAAATTAGAATATTTAAAAAATTTGCAGTTTAAGGCCGTTTCCGAACATAATGAAAGCTATTCTATATTATTGGATACGTCTAAAGATACCGGGGGCGACGAAGCCGGAATTAGGCCGACCGATTTGATTATGGTAAGTCTTGCCGGATGCAGTTCTATGGACATAATATCAATTTTAAAGAAAAAAAAGCAAGTCGTAGCAGATTTTAAGGTTAATGTTACGGGTGAGAGGGCAGATACTCATCCGAGAGTTTTTACAAAAATATCTATAGTTTATGAATTTACCGGAGAAAATATAGACGAACAGGCGGTTCAAAGGTCTATAGAACTTTCTAAAGATAAATATTGCAGCGTCTGGGCTATGCTGAAACAGTGCGTAGATATAGAATGGTCTTATAAAATTAAAAATTGTTAGAGGCGATAAACATGAAAAATTACGATTTAACGGAAAACGAAAAGTCGGTTTTGCTGAAAATAGCCAGAAAATCAATAGAGGACAGTTTTAACCGCAGTAAAGATTTATATATTAATTCTAAAGACTTAATGTCTTCGTTGACGGATAATCTTAAGGCGGACGCAGGCGTATTCGTTACCCTTAAAACAAAAGGCGAGCAATTAAGGGGATGTATAGGCAATTTTAACTTTAATATCCCCGTTTATCAAAACGTTTATAACATGGCAAAAGAAGCGGCTTTCAGCGACCCCAGATTTATGCCGCTCGACGCTGCCGAACTTAAAAACGTCAAAATAGAAATATCTGTTTTGACGCCCCTGCAAAAAATAGACGACCTTGAAAAAATAGAAATAGGGAAACACGGTCTATATATTATAAAAAACGGTCGTCACGGAGTCCTGCTTCCCCAAGTCGCTACCGAAAACGGTATGGACAGGCGGCAGTTTTTGGAGGCGGTTTCTATGAAAGCCGGCCTTCCTCCCGACGCTTATAAGCAAGGCGCCGAAATTCTTATTTTTTCGGCTATCGTTTTCGGTGAAAATTAATGAAATATTATCCCGTCAACCTTAATATTGCAGACAAAAAAGTCCTTGTCGTCGGCGGCGGTTCGGTTGCTTCCAGAAAAGTCGAAAGGCTTCACGAGCGCGGAGCCGATATAACGGTTATAGCCCCTGAAATATCGGAAGAAATAAAAAAACTTGCCGATAAAAGTGCCATAAAAATTATTGAAAGAGGATATGAGACCGGTGACGAGAAAGGAGCGTTTGCCGTTTTTTACGCGGTATCGGCAGGAGAAGGAAATTCCAAGATGGAAAAAAAACTTTACGAAAGATGCGTTAAAAAAAATATTTTAATAAATGTCGCCGACAAGCCGGATTTTTGTACTTTTACGCTTCCGGCGCTTGTTTCGAGGGGTGAATTCGATATAGCAATTTTTACGAGCGGACACAGTCCGAGGCTTGCAAGAAAAATAAGAGAAGATTTAGAAAAAGTTTACGGGGAAGAATACGATACTTACGTTAAAATTCTCGGTTTTATAAGAAAAGAGATTAAATTAAAAAAATATCCGCAAAGAAAAAATCAAGAGCTTTTCGAAGAATTAATCAATTCTGATCTTTTCGAGCTTATAAAGGATAAACGATTTTCCGAAGCAAGCCTTTTTATAAGCAATTTTATTAAGAGGGCATAAAAACGCAATGCTTAAAGAACTGTATTTAATTCCATTAATTATCTATATTTTCTCCTACATCGTTTTTGCGTCTAAAGATAAAAAGTTCCATAAATTTTTCATTTATTTAGTTTATGCCGGATTTATATGTCAGACAATAATTTTCTTCACGTTTTTAGGAATTAAAGGGTTTGCGGTGCCGGTCCATATAGACAGATTCGTTTTTTTCAATGCATGGATTTTGATGTTAGTAGTGGTAATATTCGGCTTTTTTTATAAAGTTGAATACATTTTGCTATATACTACCCCTTTAGTCGCCGTAAACTTGATAATAGCTTTTTTTGTTCCTCATGTACGTGTAATGCCCGTTATGGAAAATACGGACAGAATAATCCTTCTTACCCATATATTGCTGATATTGATAGGCGATTCTCTTTTTGCTCTTGCTTTTATAGTGTCTTTAATATATATTTTTCAGGAAAGAAAAATAAAGAGTAAAAAGAATTTAAAAATATTAGATATGCCTTCAAGAAGCGGTTATAATTTGGAACTGCTGGATAATATAAACTATATTTGCTTAAAAGTAGGCTTCCCGTTTATAACTATAGGAATAGTTATGGGAATTTATTTGTCGAATTCATTGTTTAATACATTTTTAGTTGTAAAGCCTATCGAAATTATGTCTTTGATAACGTGGTTTATTTATGCGGTTTTACTGCACGAAAGGATGGCGAAAGGTTTAAGAGGGAAGAGGGCCGCCGTGTTTGGCATTATAGGCTTTATCTTAATATTGGCCAGTTTAGGTTTTTCTTTTTAAGATC
>JAJZYC010000199.1 GCA_021806125.1 bacterium | reverse complement strand
CGCTATGATGAGGCGTTTCGGCGTTGACGATCCCGCAAAACTTCCCGATTTTATGGCGAAGGGTTCAAGCGACAGAAATATTCTCGAAGATATAGCGCCGCAAGGGGGCGATATACTGCTTGAGAAGCCTGCGGCAAGCATATTTATCGGAACTTATTTTGAGCAGATGATGAAAAACAGAAACATAAATACTCTTATTTTTACCGGAATAGCGACGGAAATAGGAGTCGAATCTTCCGCAAGGGATGCCGCAAACCGCGGATTTTATCCCGTAATTGTAGAAAACTGCGTATCTTCTATGGATAAGGACGCGCACGGCAGGTCTTTAGAAAATATGAGAAAAATGTTTATATGCGAAAATTCTAAAGCTATTGTGGAAAATATTCTTAATAAAATTATATGATTCCGCCAAACCAAAAAAAAGTAGAAGACCTGCTCAGGCTTGATTTAGGATATATTCCTGACGTAAGCATTGCCGATTACAGGCTTACGGTACAAGGATTAGTCGAAAATCCGGCGGTTTTCACTTACGAAGATATCGTAAAAATCGGTAACGATAAAGTAACCGACGACTTTCACTGCGTTACCGGCTGGACTAAAGAATCGGCGAAATGGGAGGGCGTTTTGTCGCAGAAGCTCGCCGCTATAGTAAAACCCCTTAAGAATGCAAAATACGTTTTAATAGGTTCGTACGACGGTTATACTACAAACGTGGATACCGATTTCCTGCTCAAAGACAACTCGATATTTGCGTTAAAATATGCCGGGAAAATTTTAACGCCGGAGCACGGTTTCCCCGTGCGCTTAGTTATTCCCGATAAATATGCATATAAAAGCGCAAAATGGGTAAAAACGGTTACCTTTTTAGATAAAGAAGAGCTTGGGTACTGGGAGCAAAGAGGCTATTCCAACGGAGCAGACCCGATTAAAGAAGAAAGATACGCTTATAAATAAATGCTATATATATGCATTAAAAGGCATAACTGCAAATAAGGATAAATTATATTTGCTTTACTTTATAAGGTCTAATAAACAACTCTTTTATGATAAGACGAATAATATTTTTTTATTGTTGCATTATAATATTTCAGATAGCCGCATATGTTAATCAGGCTTTTTCTAAAGAGAACTATAAAGTAAATCATAAGACTATGACGCTTCTTAAAAAAGCCGATAAAGAACGAAGGCGTATATTATCTATAAAAGATAAATCTTATTCTTTTTATAATAAAGAGACCCTTATCTATAAAGTTACCTACCTGAATACTATAGATGCCGGCAAAGCTGTATTGTCGGCAAAGCCAGGCTATTACAAAAATAAAAAAATTATGGTTTTTACGGCCCAGGCATATAATGCGAAATGGTTTAATTTTATTTATCATGTGCATGATATTACAGAAAGTTTTTTCTCGCCTAAAAGATGCTACCCTTATTTTTTAATAATGAAAAGACATGAAGGCTCGCATAATGATTTTATGGAAGAAAGATTAAACGGTTCTTATAGACATTTGATTAAAACCAGCCAATACAAAACTGCATGGAAAAGTTTAAAAAAAGAAAAGTTTCTGAAAATGTTAAGTTCGGACGAAAAACACAATAAACCGGCGCTGTATAAAGATAGAATTAATGTACCATGGAAACCGTTCCTTTCTTTTAACGATACGCAGGATGCTTTAAGTGCTTTGTATTTCATTAGACTTATTAACCTGAATAAAGGCGAAGACTATTATATACCAGTATATGAAAATCGCAAAAGATACTTAGTTCTTATAAAAGCCGAAGGTTATTACAACATAGACACGCCGGCAGGGAAATTTAATACTATAAAAGTAAAAGCGTTTCTTAACTTTAACGGAGTTTTTTCACACAAGGGAAGTTTGAAGATATACTTTTCTACCGGGCCGAACCACACCCCCGTGTATCTTGTTACAAATATCCGTATCGGCTTTATGACAGCAATATTGACTAAGAAAAAAATATGAACCGTTCTTGTCGATATTTGCGTTAAAATACGCCGAGAAAATTTTAAAATTATAGACATATACAGATATAAAATATAAAATCTGGAAAAGGCTGGACGAAGAAATAAAAAAACAACTTTCAAAAATAAGGATAAATTTGAAATAAGAATTTATTAAAAATATTAAAAACAAATCACGACAAAACGAAATTAAAAATGAATTAGCCATATATCAGTCTGAAACTGGAGCAATCGAATTTAAAGCCGATATCAAGAAAGAAACTTTATGGGCGAGTTTGCAACAGATTGCAGATCTTTTTGGTATTGATAAATCCGGTATTTCACGCCACATAAAAAACATTTATAAAGACGGTGAATTAGATGAAAAATCAACTGTTGAAAAAATTGCAACAGTTCAAAATGAAGGTAATCGAGTAATAAAACGAGAAATAGAATCTTATAATTTAGATGTTATTTTATCAGTCGGTTACAAAGTAAATTCAAAAGAAGCTACTAAATTTCACAGGTGGGCCACCACAACCTCAAAAAGAAGGAAAGGAAATATTTTTAAAAAATATTTCGGCTTTGTCTAGGGCTTTTGCTTTAGCCGTTCCCCATGAAGAGACGGAAAAGATAAGCGACGAGGTTGGATTTTTTCAATCGGTCAGGTCTGCTATCCTTAAATTTTCCGAATCCCGCGCAATAGATGAGCAGAAGAATTATGATTCGGCTATTAAGCATATTTTAGCTAAAGCCATTGTTTCCGACTGGGTTATTGATATATTTGCTGCAGCAGGACTTAAAAAGCCGGATATTTCTATATTGTCCGACGATTTTTTAAAAGAAATAAAAGAAATGCCGAGAAAAAACCTTGCTTTTGAAGCTCTAAAAAAACTTCTTAACGACGAGATAAAAATCAGGCAGAAGAAAAATCTGATTCAGGCAAGGTC
>JAJZYC010000198.1 GCA_021806125.1 bacterium | reverse complement strand
ATAAGCCGGTGTGTTTGTAAAAAACAGCTTTATTAGAAGGGGTTATTCCTATAATATATCTTTTTATCTTCTGCCGGTAAATATTTAAACCCGAAGTCAACTCCGGTTTTAAAACCACTTTTTTATTCAGGTTATTTTCTTTGATTACTAAAGTTATTTTATTCTTGCCGAATTTTTCTATATATTTCGACAAAGCCGCCCACGAATTAATCTTTATTCCGTTAATGCTTGTAACGATATCGCCTTTTTTCAAGCCGGCTTTTATTGCAGGCATACCTTTCATGACTCCGCCTATAACAGGCTTTAAAACAGGCCTGCCCCCCATAAAAATAACGGTAAATATTACGGCGGCTAACACGAAATTAAAAAATGGTCCGAAAAAAATAATTAAAAATTTTTTATAAGGCGGCAGATTGCTGTAGGAGCGTTTTTGATCTTCAGGAGGCAGATCCTCCGAAGGGTCTTCGCCGAGGAGTTTAACATATCCTCCTAAAGGAAGTGCGGAAATAACGTATTCCGTTTCTCCGATTTGCCTGCCAAAAACCTTAGGGCCGAAACCGAGGGAAAACTTTTCGACCTTGACGCCCAGTTTTTTTGCGACTATGAAATGTCCAAATTCGTGAATAAGGACGATTATGCTTATTACAATGAGAAAAGCAACGATGTCGTAAATAATTCCGTTAATCATAATTTATTTTTATTTATTAAAAATTTTTATGTTTTTTCAATATTAATATATTTTATTATATTTTTTTTTTGTTAAAAATGCAATTTTTTTTAACTTCTTAGTGTGATTCCGAAACGGACGTTCAGCTCTTTTAGCAGCCCTCCCCTTAATAGATTAACTTCTTCCATGGTCATAGTTCTGTCTTCCGCTATTGCGTCGTATCTTATAAGAAAAGATATTTTACCTTCATTTATCTGCTTTCCGCTATAAACTTCGACCAATCTAACGTTTTTGATAAGCGCAGAAAAACCTTTAATGAATTTTTCAACGGCAGCATATTCGATGCCGGAGTCGGCAACAATAGAAATATCCTGCTCTATTCCAGGATATTTATTAGGCTGAATGAAAGACTTTTTACCGGAAATAAAATCTTTTACAAAATCGATATAGAACTCGAATGCAAAAACTTTATACTCTATTTTGAACTCATCGAGAATTTCTTTCTTTATTTCTCCAAAAATGCCAACTCTATTTTTAGCTATTAAAATCTCTAAAGCCGTATTTTCATTATAAAACGCATTCGCATCGGCTTTATTGAACGCAAATTTTTTAATACCCGATTCTTTAAGCAAAAGTTCCACTACGCCTTTTCCGTTATAAAATTCCGTCTCTCGGCTCGAATGCTTGATTCCCGTGCAAACTATTCCGCATAAAATGTTTTTTTCCGCAACCGGATATCCGCCGGATCCCTCTCCTAAATAAATCTTTCCAATTTCAAATATTTTGATATTTTTATATTTTTTATAATTTTGCGATACCGCCTTTAATAAATCCGGTATTATACTGATTCTAAAAAACGAATAATCCTTGGATACGGGATTTTTAAGTTCCAGAACTCCGGTTTTATCGCCTCCCGCTATTGAAATACTTATCTCTTTTTCGCCGGTAAGCGATGGTGAAATAATCTCGATAAATCCGTTGCACCTTAATAAATTTCTGAAAAACATAGATGTTTCGAAGTTTGGATTCTTTTGAGGCGGCCTTAAAATGCCGGATGGAACGGAAGATTTAATATTATCGTAACCGTAAATTCTGAATACGTCCTCGTAAATATTAACGTCTTCGGCAATATCGCTTCTGAAATAAGGCGGTATAACCGATATGCTTCCTCCGCCTCCTGCATTTTCAGATTTACTATCTATAATTTCATATCCAAGCCGCGATAAAAAACGGGATGCTTTATTTTTTACGGCAGAATCTCCAAGAAAATCGGACAAATCATTTAATTTGATTTCATAAATTTTCGGTCTGCCGAATTCATTTATATCGTAGGCATGGCAGGAAACGTTAAAGCCTGCGGCGTATTTATCGAGAAGATGTAAAAAACGTCTTATTCCGAATACGCTTAAAGACGGATGAAGGCCTTTTTCAAAGCGCGTCGAAGCATCCGTTCTCAGAGATAGATTCCTTGATGTTTTTCTTACGCTCGACATGTTGAAATTTGCCGCTTCGACTATAATGTCGGCGGTATTTTCGTCGATTTCGCTGTTCGATGAGCCCATAACTCCGGCAATGGCAATAATCTTATTTTTATCTGCTATAACGATATCCGAGCCGGATAATTTTCTCTCCCTGCCGTCTATAGAAATAACCGATTCGCCTTCTTTGGCATGCCTTGCGATAATCTTACCGCCGTCCAGCTTTCCCGCATCGAATGCATGAAGGGGCTGAGCCGTTTCGAGCATAACGATATTGGTTAGATCCACTATATTATTGATAGGCCTGATGCCGCCCTTGAGCAATTTATTCTTAATATCCATGCTCGATTCTTTTATTTTTACGCCTGAAATCTTAACCGCTATATATGACGGAACTAAGTCTTTATTTTCTACATTCACTGCTAATTCGCTTTCCTTGGAGGAAAATTTCCCTGTAGGCTCGAATTCGATGCCGCCGTAAAGTTCGGGTAAAATCATATCTTTATCCAATATAGCGGATAATTCGTAGGCAAATCCCAAAACGCCGAATAAATCCGGTCTGTTAGGCTCGAGGTCGAATTCCAAAACGGCATCGTTTAATTCAAAAATATCGTAAGCCGTTCTGCCTATTTTTTCAAAAGGAAACTTTATTATCGAAGATACGTTCAACTGCATGCCTAAATCTTTTTCTGAACAGAAAGCCGCTTCCGAAATTACGCCGAATATAGCTTTATCCCTTATCTTTAAACCGTGTTCAAAGACTGTTCCTTTTGTAGCG
>JAJZYC010000014.1 GCA_021806125.1 bacterium | reverse complement strand
CTATATTATCGGTAAGGGCGATCTGTCCGCCTACCGCTATTTTTTCTATTAAAACTATATTCAGGCGGGCTCTAAGCGCGTATATCGCTGCGGAAAGTCCGGCGGGCCCGCCGCCGATTATGATTAAATCGTAAACCATACGATTTGCCTCCTTAAAAATTATCTTATGATTTTATGGTTGTTTTATGTAAAAATGATTAATATAATACATTAAATCATATAAGGTATTTTAAATCAAATAATTCAAATCCGCATATTCGGTTAGATAATGAAGAGATCTTTAAATCTTATACAGTTAACTTTTGCTTCGACAAGCGCCATTATCGGTTCAGGATGGCTTTTAGGCATATACGTCAGTGCAAAAGATGCGGGACCGGCGTCTATATTTTCATGGTTTATCAGCGGATTTGCCGTTATGCTTATAGCCCTTGTTTACAGCGAGTTAGGGGCTATGCTTCCAGCGGCGGGAGGACTTGCAAGATATCCTAAATATACTCACGGCGCTTTTTTAGGATTCATCACGAGCTGGATACTTATTATAGCCGGTGCCGCCGTCAGCACTATAGAAACTGAGGCCACCGTTCAATATCTTAATTTTTATGTTAGCGGACTTTTTATAAATAAATCTCTTACGCCGGAGGGGATGATTTTTGCTTTTTTTATACTTATCGTTTTCTTTCTGCTTAATCTGTTCGGAGCTAAGATATTTGCCAAAACCAACACTTTTCTTACTTACTTCAAAATTTTGATAGTCGCGGCGGCGGCTGGCGCGCTTATTTATGTTTCCGTTAAAAGCGGAAATATTAAAAACCTTGAGGGATATAATTTAATGCCTTACGGATACGACGGGGTTATGAAAAGCATATCTCTGGGCGGGGTTATATTTTCGTATCTCGGCTTCAGACAGGCTATAGATTTATCCGGCGAAGCAAAAAATCCGGGAAGAGACGTTCCAATTGCGACCATTTTGTCGGTCGTTATAGGCATAACGGTTTATACCCTGCTTGCTTTCAGTTTTATAATATCCGTCCCTCAGGTAAAAAACAATCTATGGAATACGCTGAATTTATCATCGCCTTTCGTAAATTTGCTGAATATATACGGACTCTCCGCATTTGCTTTAATGGTAATACTTGGAGCGGTTATATCCCCTTTTGCAACCGGACTGGTATATATGGGAACTACTTCGCGAATTACGTTTGCTATGTCAAAAATGAAATTTTTACCGAAAAGTTTTCATTTAAATTTTAACAGGTACGGAACGGCTTATATTTCGTTGATTTTTACATTCTTTCTGTCGGCATTGTATCTCCTTCCGTTTCCGAGCTGGCAGTCTTTAGTCGGAATAATTACGTCGGGAATGGTATTTACATATATTCTTGGTCCCGTAGGATTGATGGTTTTCCGCAAATTAGACCCCAGTAAAAAAAGGCCTTTTCATCTTCCGTTCGCGAATATTATTTCTCTGCTGGCATTTATAGTCGGAACGCTGATAATTTACTGGTCCGGTTTCGATGTTTTATGGAAACTCGGCATAGGAATATCTGCGGGAATAATACTTTTTATTTTTACGAATTTTAATAATATTAAAAAAAGTTTAAAAGAAACGTTTGTACCCGGTCTCTGGTTTTTGTTTTACATAATTGCCGTTTTAACGCTATCCTCTTTAGGAAGCAAAAGTTTCGGCGGAAATAATCTGCTCAAATCGCCTTACGACTTGATTGCCGTGATTTTAGCCGCAGTTTTATTTTATTTCGTCGCAATCAACACCTCGATAAAAAAAGAAGAAATGGAAATGATAATAGAAGAGGAATTTATCGGGGAAGAGTTTGAGATATAATTATATTGCGATTACTCGCCGCCGGATTGAGCGGCAGCGCCGCTTTCCCGTCCGCCGTTTTTGTTTTCATTTACAGGCTCATCGCAGCCGTGCCTGCCGTCGCAGTAAGGCAGTCTTTTAGATAAACCGCACTTGCAGAAATATAAAGGCCTGCCTTTAACTTTGGATTTTAGTTTATTAAAATCAGTTTTATTCAGTTCTTTCATTTCTTAATCCTCATTATCAATATATAGCAAATTAAAGAAGATGTAATTAGAATTAACGGTATAAAACCGTAATAGCTATGATACAGCAAGCCGGCTATGCTTCCTCCGAAAAAGCTTCCCGAAAATTGAAGGGTATTGTAAACCCCCATTGAAGTTCCTACAAAAGATTTATCCGACGAGTAAGCTACTAAAGAAGGCATTATAGGCTCCGTAATAGAAAAACCGGTAAAAAAAAGTATCCCTCCCAAAACGATAACCGGCAGGGCATAACCGCCTGCATGGGAAAACATAAAAATGCTTGAAATACCCATTAATACAAAACTCAGTTTTAAAAGATGCGCTTCATACCCCATATCGGCTTTTTTTGAAGCCTTCATCATAGCAAAAAGCGAAAAAACCACCATAGGTATTAAAACCTTGTAATAGTATCCGGTTCCCAGTTCGCTTTTAACTATCAGCGGCATGCCGAAAAAGAAAACCGTCATAAAAAAAGACAACAGGAAACCCTGGATGGAAAGATTTGCCAGAGTTTTATTTTTTAGAACCGCAACGGCGTCTTTAAAGGAAACTTCTATTTCTTTCAGCATTTCTTTGCTCTTAGGCTCTTCCACCCATAAAAGGATTAAGACGGCCGAAATTATCCCGAGAATTCCCGAAACGTAAAATAAAAACGGGTAGCCGAAATAATAAGACAGAAAAGGGCCGGCAACGATACCGACGACAAAACTTAAGCCTATAGGAATACCGAGAAATGCCATAGCTTTTGTCCTGTCGCTCTCGGAAACGGTATCGGAAACCAATGCGAACGCTACGGAGCTTTCGGCGGCGACCCCCTGAAGAAACCTTAAAGAAATAAGTTCGTAAATATTGGAAGAAAAACCTATTATAAAAGTTAGCGTCCCGAATAACAGCATGCCGAAAAACAGAACGTTTTTTCTCCCTATTTTATCGGAAAGATAGCCGAAAGGAATCTGAAAAACCGCTCTCGACAGCCCGTAAATGCCGAATGCAATTCCGATTAAAATAAAATTCGACGAAAACTTTTCGGCAAAAAGGACAAAAACTGGCAGAACAAGAAACACGGCAAGCATCCTTAGTCCCACTACGGAACTCATCGCCGCAATAGTCTTTTTCTGCTTTTTGTTAAAAGCCATACTGCATTCTCCCAAGATATTTAAACTTTTTGACAGTAAATCGCTTCCTTGCCGATACTCTGGATTCCCGCTTTCGCGGGAATGACAACATAATAATTAATTCGAATATCATGACGGCAAACCGATGTCTTGTCTTATTATTATAAATCACTTTCCCGACCTGATTTGACGCGACTGATAGCTTCTTATGGCTCTCAAAAAATCTATTTCCCTGAACTCCGGCCAGTATGCATCGCAAAAATAAAACTCGGAGTAAGCGCTCTGCCACAAAAGAAATCCTGACAGCCTTATTTCGCCGCTCGTCCTGATAATCAGGTCCGGATCCGGAGAGCTTTTCGCGTAAAGATATTTGGATATGTTTTCTACGGTAATGATATTAGACAGATAATCGTAACCGTCCGTAAAGCCTGAAGGACACTGAGGCTGATTATCCCCGCCGTTTTCATAGGCAGGATTTAATTTGCTTTTTATGTAAATATTATCGGAAATAAAATTTATTATTGCATCGCATATTTCCTGTCTGCCGCCGTATCCTAAGGCGATATAAAGCCTTAAATTGGAATAATCTTTCGTTTTATCTTCAAGCCTGTCTATAACGTTTAATAAACTTTCAGGCAGAAGTTCTCTTTTGCCTATAACGGAAACCCTTATTTTGTTTTCATTAATAAATTTCGAATTTATATAAAATTCAAGCTGGGATTTTATAATTTCAAATAAACCTTCTACTTCCGACTTGTTCCTTTTAAAATTGTCGGTGGAGAATGCCCAGACTGTAACTATCTTGATGTTTAATTCTATGCACCAGGATAAAACTTTATATAATTTATCCGCTCCTTTTTTGTGCCCTTTAAATGTATCTTCAAACCCGCATTTTTTCGCGTATCTTCTGTTTCCGTCAAGTATTATACCTATATGACCGGGAATTTTATTTCTTAATACTTCCTTTTTAAGCCTGTTCCTGTAATAATAATATATCGCTTTTTTTAAGAATGTCATTATTTACTGTGTTATAATCAAACTTATAATAATTTTTATTACTTGAATTTAAAGATTTTTTTATTTTTTAATTTATTATAATATCATATTTCACTAATTTTTTGAATCGGCGCCGTTGAAAACTATAATAATTATCTATGCCTTATATCGAACTAAACGACATCAAAATCTTTTATATACTTCACAGGTCTTCGGCACCTGAGAAAGCCAAAACGGTCATCATAATTCACGGCGCCGGAGGAAACCATCTTTCGTTGCTCTGGGTTTTTGATTATATAAGGAAAAAATACGGCGGAATTTTCAATATACTGGTTTTCGATCTTCCTTTTCATTTCAGGTCTGCCGCGTCCGCCGGAGAAAGCATATTAAATTACGGTTTCTCCGTGAAAGATGCGGACGGCATAACTTATTACGCGGAAACTATCAACGCTCTTTCGTCTAAGCTTTTTGGAGAGGGCAAAAATTATATTTTAATAGGACATTCTATGGGGGCGCAGGTCTGCATTAAATATGCGTCCTTATTCCTTTATAATGTCGAAAAAGCCATGCTTATCGCCGGATGCCATAATACTCATATAAGCGATAGTTTTATAAAAAGTCTGGAGAAGTCTTTTGACAGAACGATTATGCTTTTTTTAAGAGACGCACTTGCGTCAAAAGAAAAAAATGTTTTAAACGGCGCTTTAACGGATATAAAAAGAACCCCCCGGCAGATCGTAATAAATGATTTCAAGTATTCTAAATATTACAGCGGGCATTGCGTGGACGATTTAAATATTATTAACCGCGGAAAAATTCCTTTCAATATTATATATTCTAAAGATGATTTAATTATAAAAGATAAATGCATTATAGAATTGCATAAAAAATTAACCGGCTCCGTCATTAGCGATATTCCCGCCAGGAATCATATCGATTTTTTATATGAAAATTATCCTATGGAGAAAGAGATAGATAAATTTTTATTGACATAAGCAGTGCTAAAATTATAAACTTTAAAATTGAACTAAAAATCCAACCATTTTAAAAATTTTGGGAAACATTATAAAAATGCGAACATTATGCGAAGGGGTTAGCGAATCCGATACCGGTAAAGAGTTTACATTCAAAGGCTGGGTAATGCATTACCGCGACCACGGAGGATTGATATTCATCGATTTAAGGGATTATTCAGGCATACTGCAGATAGTTTTTGACGAAAACATCGACAAAGAATCTTTCATCGTCGCTAAAAAATTAAAAAACGAATATGTAGTTTCCATTACGGGAACGGTAAGAAAAAGACCGGAGGGGACGGCAAACCCGGCTTTAAAAACCGGCGGCATAGAACTTATTTCAAAATCAGTCCAGATTCTTAACGCCTGCGAAACCTTGCCGTTCCAGATTGACGAAGAAAGCGAGGTCAACGAATTTACCAGGCTGAAATACAGGTATTTAGATTTAAGAAGCAAGAGATTAAAGGATAACTTAATATTTAGGTCTAAATTCACCTATCTGATTAGAGAGTTTTTAAATAATAAAGGTTTTTTTGATATAGAAACGCCTTTTTTGACGAAAAGCACGCCTGAAGGATCCAGGGACTTTTTAGTGCCTTCCAGGCTAAATCACGGTCATTTCTTTGCTCTTCCGCAATCCCCTCAACTATTCAAACAAATTCTTATGGTCAGCGGATTTGAAAGATATTATCAGATAGTGCGTTGTTTCAGGGATGAAGATTTAAGGGCGGACAGACAGCCTGAATTTACCCAGCTCGATATGGAAATGTCTTTTGTAGAAACCGAAGACGTTATTTCGGTTACGGAAGAATTGTTTGCTTCTTTATTTAATAAACTCTTAGGCATAGAATTAGAAAGACCTTTTAAGGTATTGGACTACGACGAAGCAATGGATAAATACGGCAGCGATAAACCCGATACAAGATTTGGACTGATTATCAATAATTTAACCGATATTTTTGCAGGCTCACAGTTAAATGTATTTAAAGATAATATCCAAAAAGGCGGCGCAGTCAAAGCCGTCTGTCTGCCCGACGGTTCTAATCTGCTTTCGAGAAAAGACATCGACGAACTTTTAAATACGGTTAAAGATTTCGGAGCAAAAGGTCTTGCATGGACTAAAGTGGGAGAAAACGGCATCCTCGAAGGCGGAATTTCAAAATTTATATCCGACGATGAAAGAAATAAAGCTGTTTCAAGGCTTGCGGCTAAAAACGGCGATATCATTTTCTACCAGTCGGATTCAAAAAAAATCGCTGAAAACGTTCTCGGAAGATTAAGGCTTCACCTTGCTAAAAAATACAATCTTATACAGGAAGGCAGACTCGATATTTTATGGGTCGTTAATTTTCCTTTATTTGAATACTCCGAGGAAGAAAAAAAAATCGTTGCCGTTCATCACCCGTTTACTTCTCCTGCAAAAAAAGATTTGGTCAGGCTCGAAAATGACCCTCTTTCCGTTAAATCCGACAGTTACGACCTCGTGCTTAACGGAGAAGAAATAGGCGGCGGCAGTATCAGAATCCATGACACTAAACTGCAGGGTAAAATTTTTGAAATTCTCTCTATATCTCCGGAAGACGCAAAACTTAAATTCGGATTTCTTTTAGATGCACTCAGTTTCGGAGCGCCTCCCCACGGCGGTATAGCCTTCGGCGTGGATAGAATATTAATGTTGTTAAGAAATGAAAACTCTATCAGGGACGTAATAGCTTTTCCTAAAACTCAAAAAGCATACTGTCCGCTATCGGATGCACCTTCCTTCGTAAAAGACGTTCAGCTTAAAGAACTTGGGATAAAGTTGAGGGAAACGCCCGGTAAAAATATAAAATCAGAATAAAACGGGGGGTATTAAATTGGAAAAAAAATCTGGATTTCCTCATCCCTACTTCGAGTCTCATCCCAACTGGAAGTGGTTCATACTCACGACGGTTCTTGTCGGCGCGACTATGTCCGCTTTGGACGTCAGCATAGTTAACGTCGCAATGCCGACGATGCAGCATGGCTTTGCCGTTCCGATGTCCACCATAGAATGGGTTGCAATGGCCTATATGTTGACTCTAACGGTTTTTTTGCCTCTTTTCGGCAGGCTTGCCGATATGTTCGGAAGGACAAAGATGTATAATATCGGCTTTGTTGTGTTTACCGTCGGTTCCGCTTTGTGCGGATTGGCTCCTAACGCGGATTTCCTGATATTTTCCCGCGTGCTTCAAGCAGTCGGCGCAGGCTTGCTTCAGGCAAATTCAGTTGCCATAATCACGCAGGCTTTTCCTTCGAACGAATTAGGAAAAGCTATAGGGCTTCAGGGTTCTATACAGGCTATAGCAATGTCCGTAGGTCCGTTTGTAGGAGGCGTCCTTATTGCCGCCGTAAACTGGCGTTTAATATTTTACGTCAATGTCCCCATAGGCATTATAGGCACGTTTATGGCCCTGTTTATACTTCCGTCGAGCAAAGCCAAATTCGGCAAAGAAAAGGAAAAAATAGATTATTTGGGCATATCTTTTTTTGCCGCCGGATTGGCTTCTTTAGTCTTAGCCGTTAATCAGGGCGAAAAACTCGGGTGGAATTCCCCCGTAATACTTATTTATTTCCTTATTGCCGCAGTGTTGCTTCCGCTTTTTGTATATACCGAGCTTAAGGTTAAACATCCGATGATAGACCTTAAAATGTTTAAGAAATGGGGGTTTTCAGCAGGCAACACTACCGGTCTTTTGTCTTATTACGTTCTTTTTGCCGTTTTATTTCTTATGCCTTTTTACTTAGAAGAAGTACTGCATTATAATGCGGCGGTAACGGGTTCTATTTTAACCCCTATACCGCTTTCTATGGCTATAATCGCCCCTTTTGCAGGAGCAATCTCCGACAAATTTGGCTCCCGTATTATGACCACGGCAGGAATGTTTATTTGTGCGGTTTCGACACTGCTTCTAACGTTTTTAACTTCATCTGTAAACCTGTATCTTTTAATTTTCGAATTCATTATACTCGGGGTCGGAATGGGCATTTTTACACCCCCGAACAACAGCGCGATAATGCTTTCGGCGCCTCCTGAAAGGCTTGGCGTTGCTGGCGGAATACTAAATATGATGAGGGCGCTCGGACTTATTTTCGGCGTTGCAATATCAGGACTCATCTTTACGTATCTCAAACACGGATACGAGCTGTCGCATACGGGCACCACGGTACATTCACGCATGCCCGAATCGGTTTACGTTTCCGCATTTATGCACGGATTTGCGGTCGTTATGATTTCGCTTGTAGCTATAAATATTTTTGCAACTATTATTTCCGTCGCTAAAAAGGATGTAAAACTTAAAAAAATAGAAGGTGCGGAACCTATCGATTTAATGTAGTTAATTCAGAAAAATTATGGGAATTTTTAAGAGAAATAGAAATATTTTAACCGAAGGCAACGGTTACGAAATTACCTGCGGCATCGAATTTATTTTAAAAAGAGCGTTAAATAACGGGATTAATAATATATTTATCGACGGTAAATTAACGGATAATCTCCCCGAAATCGACAGAACGTCTTCTTTGAGAATTCAGCCGGATACGGATTTTTTATGGACGGAAATTTATTCTCTTGCCATAACTAACAGAAGAGCTATGGCATTCGCTTTCGACCAGTCTTTTTTGAATTTCATAAATTTAGAAAAATATTTTATCGGCAATAAAAACTTAAACGGGGGCGTTGTCTTATTTCTTTTTAAGAAACAAGGCATCAAAAAATTTTCCTTTTCTTTCGAAAGTATTTTCCCCGTCTATAATTATTACAAGATATCGGAATTCGTAGATTATCTGCCTTATTACTTCGAACTTTCCGAGAAATTAAAATTACCGGTTCTTATTTATCTTAACGACTCGGTTATGAACGAATACGGCATCGACGAAAAAAAAGAATACACCGAGCGGACTGCGGCAAAACCCCATTTGTCTTTGTCTTTTGAAGGCGACGACGGACACGCGATTACTTACGACCTGAAAAAAAATATTCAATTTTTCAAGAATACGGGCGGGCATATTAAACTATTCAAAGGAAAAACAGGAGATAATCTTGTCTTGACCGATGCCGCATACTTTCACAGAATTATAGAAAATAAAAATTTTTCGGAAAATTCGGATATTGTCTTATTTAACCTTCTTAACCCGGTAGATTCATCGGAGTTTCTTGAATTAATTAAGTCCAATTGCGGCAGTTATTACAAAAATATATACATATTCGACGATAAAACTATACTGCGGCAACAGCTCGCCGACGTATTAGAAAACAATAAACCGTCATTAAACTTCGAAAATTTAAAAATTATTGGATCCGGCAATAATGGCGGCATAGAATTAGGATTTTGTACGGATGATTTTAAAATAACGGAAATAAAATCTCCAAAATCTTTTTGCCCCGGCTGTACTTTATTTACATTTTTACAAGCCCTCGAAAAAAAAATCGGGGTTCCCGAGGATTATGTATTAATTGGCGAAGAAGGCTGCTTCTCCCTTTTAAACTCAAGCCCATTAAAATTTTCGTTTCAAAATATAATTATTACGGAAAATCCTCTTTTTTTATCGTTCAATCTATGCTCTAAAGACCTGAACAAAACTTTTTATATTTTTATTTCAGCCCTCAAATTTTCCGAACAGATAGATAAATTTGTTAAAATAAACGGCGGATTAAATTTTAAAGGAAAAATTACGTTCGTCGTTTATAAATCGATTTTCGATTCCGATTATAATATAGAAAACTTAATTTCGCATCCGCTATTAAAATCTTTAAAAAAAACAGCGGTAAAGAAAAGAACCCGTTTGAAAGATTTAAGCGTAATACAAGACTTGCCTTTAATATTTATCGACAACGACTGCGATAATTTTGCCAAATCCGGACGAAATTTAAATTACTCCTCATTTTTATATATTAATAATTCTGCCTGTGATAAATTCGAGTGCAGGTTATGCTATCAAAAAACAAGATGTCCGGCAATCAAAATCGCAGGTAATAAAGATATTTTCATAGACGCGGAAGTATGTAATTTTTGCAAACTATGCATAGACATATGTCCTCATAGCGCAATAAAATCAAAAAGAAGAAAAAAAATTAAATTAAAAAAATCTTTAGAAAGCAAAATTAATCTTTAAAAAAAATGGAAAATATAAATTACAATCTTATATTAAACGGCGCCGATTTTAAAGAGATTAAATACTTAAGTAAATTTATCTACTTTTCTTTAAAAAGCGAAAATTTTAATGTTTCGCTTTTAATCAAACCAGTATCCAATATATCGAATTACGCTCTCACATACGCGGTTATAAAAGTAGGGAAGTTTGAGTCTATAAGCTGTCTTCAAAACATAGACGCGGTCATCAGTTTAGATTACCAGTCGACGTTGAACTATCTTCCTTTCATAAACAATAATACTCTGGTTTTATCCGATTATTCAGCATTTAACGTTTGCGATTACTGGCTAACGGACAACGATGCGGTTTCTCACAAGCTAAACGAAAAGACGGGAAATATATATAAAATACCCGTTAAGAATATAATAGACATGGATGCTATGGGAAAAAATAAGGTAAGCGCATATAATTCGCTTATAGGGGCTTTTATCGCAAAAAGCAATCTGCTGGACCTCGATTCCGTATTCAGGCAGACGGCTTTGTTTTCTAAAAACGATGCGGAAAAGAAAAATACCATTCAGGCTATTTTAAAAGGATACGACTACGTATTGGAAGGGGACTCGTCTTTATCGCAACCGCCGCATAAGCCGTAAAATTCAACCCCGTAATTTCTTATCCGATAATTCTCGTCCAGCTTGTTCTTTATTTTAGTTTCAAAAAATCCCTTAAAATCAAACTCGCCTATCTCGACGTCGATTATTTTTCCGCATTTTTCGCATATAGCGTGCCCATGCAAAGAAATATCCCCATCGTAACGGACAGAATCCTGCATAGTTTTTATTTCTTTAACTTCATGCAGAGACGCAAGCATAGAAAGATTTTTATAAACGGTATTCAATGAAACCATCGGATATAATTCCTTGACTTTATTATATACTTCCGTAGCGGACGGATGGTTTTTAGATTCGGATATAATCTTAATAATTTCAAGCCTTTGCGGAGTAAGACTGTAACCCATTTTTTTTATTTTTAATAATATCGCATTTAATCTAGGTTTCGAATTCATAAAAAATAATTAACTCTCTCTTTATATAATATTTATTATTATATAATAATAAAAAAATGTCAAATATTTTCAGGCTTGAAATCCTTTATGCTGTCAAAGAAAGCCTCAAGTCTCGTTACGTAGCCGGCATCGGCATTATGTTCGTCTATTTCTATTTCAAGGTAGGGCTTATATTTCATATAGTCTGCAAAAAAAGTCTTAATGAACGAATCGGGGCCGCAGGCATAATTAGTAACATAAACAGCGTTAAGTTTAGGATTATCCATTATTATCTTTGCAGCGGATAAAATTTTGTGCCCGGAATGCCAGAACATATTATCATGCTCTCCGTAAATAGAAACTTCGCCTATATCAAGAAAATCCATCGGAATAACGGTTACTCCCAAAGAAGATATTTTATTGGAAATAGCTAAATTAATCCCGTCGTCTTGTGTGTTATAAGGCCTGCCGATTAATACCGTAATATCCTCGTATTTTTCTATAACCTCTCTTCCTTTCATTTTTAACGTTTCAAAAAAATATTTTTGTTTTTGAACAGCACAGCGGAACGCGTTCACAATTTTCTTTTTAGATATGCCTAAACCTTTTAAATTTCTGGAGATATTGTTTATCGTCTGGTCATAATCGGAACCGTCTTCAAGCATTCTGATTTCAGGAGCAATAACCTTTATCTTATTAAATTCCAAAAGCGATTTTACTATGCTTGGAACACCCTGAATATAAGGACATTGATATGTATTTTTCTGAAATTCGTGATTTTTTTCTCTATTTACGAGCGCCGGCAGAAAAATTGCGTCAACCTTCTTATCTATCAGATTTTTTACATGTCCGGCTACTACTTTTACCGGAAAACAGGTATCGGTTACGGAAAGCATATTAGACTCATTTATAATCTGCCTGTTAGTTTCGTCGGATAAAATAACGTTAAATCCAAGTTTTGTAAAAAATTCATTATAAAAAGGAAAAAGGTCGTATGTTTCCAAGCATAAAGGAATGCCTAAGCGGAGTTTTGAATAATCTGATTCGTTTTCCGCGGAATACCCGCCCAATAAAAGTTCTTTTCTGAATTTTAAAAAGTTTTCCCCTTTTTTTATTTTAGTTTTATCTATTTCGAATATATCGCATCTTGCTCCGTAATAATGCGGAGATTCCTGCTCTACGGTAACTTTATTGACATCGCATAAATTAGAACATTTCTGGCATTCGAAAGATTCCCTGAAGTACTTTCTGTTCCTGAGGTCGAAACCGGCAAATTTAGACGGACCTTTATTCTGAAAAGCAATAAGGGCGCTTCCTATAGCCCCGGTTACCTCATTGTGTTCCGGAATGACTATTTTCTTATCGAGAAGAGTTTCAAAAGCGCTTACGACCGCTTTATTCAATGCAACGCCGCCCTGAAAAAGTATGCGGCCGCCAACAGGTTTTCCTAAAACTACTTTATTTAAGTAATTCTCGACTATAGAATATGCGAGTCCTGCGATAAGCTGGTCTTTATCGGCGCCTTTCTGCTGATGAGATACGAGGTCGGATTCCATAAATACCGTGCATCTGTCGCCAAGGTTGCACGAACTTGAAGCGTTAAAAGCTTTATCGGCAAATTCTTTAATAATATCTATGTTGAGTTTCTGTGCTTGTTCTTCCAGAAACGAACCCGTACCCGCGGCGCAGGCTTTATTCATTTCAAAATCTATTACCACGCCGTTCTTAATTCTTATATATTTTGAATCCTGTCCTCCGATTTCGAAAACGGTGTCCACGTCTTTATCGATAAAGATAGACGCCGCCGCCTGCGCCGTTATTTCGTTTTTAACTACATCCGCCCCGATATAGTCCGCTATCAAATATCTTCCGGAACCGGTAGTGCAGACTCCCCTAACGGAAGCATCCACGTTAAAATTTTTTAATTCTAGATATATTTCATAAAGGGTATCTCTGACGACCTCAATAGGTTTACCGTTGGTCTTTTTATATTTTTTTACCAGAAGCTGTTTATTTTCGTCTAATAAAACTACATTTGTGGAAACGGAACCAGTATCTACTCCTATATAAACGGGAACCGTTAAGCCGGAACGGCATTTAAGGGCGCTTAAATTATCTAAATCCGCATCGTTATCTTTTTTATCTTCAGAATGATAATGCTTAAGCCTGTCTCTGTATCTGCCGGTTAATTTATTTTTCTCGATAAATTCTTTAAGGCGTTCCAGCCCTTTAAATTTAAAATTTTTTTCATTCTGCGAAATTATGGCTATTCCTATCGCAGACATAACCGTATGATGTTCCGGTACAATAAGTTCGCTGTCTTTAAGATTCAGTATATCCTTGAATGCCCTCGCCATACCCTGGTTAAATGCCACCCCGCCCTGAAAAATAACAGGCTTTTCAAATTTTTTGCCCTTTGCAATCGTTCCTATAAACGTTCTTGCGACGGCGTAGCACAATCCCGCAACGATATCGGGTATAGGCGTCGAAACCTGCTGAAGGTGAATCATATCCGACTTGGCAAATACGGTACATCTTCCAGCTATCTTTGCCGGATTTTTCGATTCTAAGGCTAATTTTCCGAATTCATTTTCTATATTTATATTAAGTCTTTCCGCCTGCTGGTCGAGAAAAGAACCCGTCCCGGCGGCGCATAAGTCGTTTAATCCGAAGTCCTCCAAGAAAATCTGTCCGGTTTCTTTATTTTTCTTAAGCATAAGAAATTTAGAATCCTGTCCGCCCATTTCTATGACCGTTCTTACATCTGGATAAAAATATTTTACGGCTTCCGTCTGCGCAACAAGTTCGTTTATATTGGGAATGCCTAAAACCTCCCCTAACGTCCGCGAACCGGAACCGGTAGCTCCTATTCCGGCAAAAGAATTTTCCGAAAATTCATCAAAAATACTTTTTAAAACATTATAAGCCGTTTTAATAGATTCGCCGTTTGACCTTATATAATCTTTTTTTAGAACTCTCAGGCTTTTGTCTAAAATTGCAAATTTAACGGTGGTTGAACCTATGTCTATGCCTAAATATAGTTCTTTATTGTATTCTTTCATATTATTTATTCTTTTTATATTTTTTTCCATCTGCCGCCTTCTTCGAACATTTCCTTCTTCCAAACCGGCACAGTTTCCTTTATATTATCTATTAAAAATTTCGACGCAATATAGGAATCTTCCCTGTGGGGACTTGAAACCCCTATGGAAATAGAAATTTCACCTGCATTCATCTTTCCCGTCCTGTGTATTACGCAGACTTTTAGAATGTCATACTTATCAAATGCGGCTTCAATTAATTTCTTAATTTCTTTAACCGCCATTTCTTCATACGCCTCGTAATATAAATATTCTACAGGCTTGCCGTCGTCGTTATCCCTAACCGTTCCGTTAAACAAAAGAACAGACCCTGCCGAAGCATCTGAAACGAAATCGAGAACTTTAGCATCGTCTATTTTTTCACCGGTTATTTCTATATGCATATTCTTTTCCGCCGAGGAACAAACGCCTCCGCTTACAGGCATAATAATAGTTATTTCGTCCCCTTCGGTCAATTTTTTTTCGGCATTCGCATATTCCATATTAACGGCAAACTTAGAAATTCTAATTATTTTTTTCACCGCCGGGTAGGCTTCTTCTATGGCCGCAATAGCATATCCCACTGATGAGCCTTCGGGAATTTGCAAATCTAACCGATTTTTTCCAATTATTTCTTTTAAAGCGGCAAAAAGCCGGACTTTTATATTTATCATATTATAGAGAGATGTTTTGATATTTCATAATAAATATGCCCGATTTCATTAAGAATTATCTTATCCATAGCTAATTTTACGGCATTCAAAGAACCTGGGACGGAAAAAATTATCTTCCCGTTATATATTCCTGCGGAAGCACGCGACATAATGGCGGAAGAACCTATTTCATTATAGCTTAAACTCCTGAATAACTCCCCGAAACCATACAGCTCTTTATCGTATAAATTTTTTAACGTTTCGTAAGTTATATCTTTAAAAGAAACTCCAGTTCCGCCGTTTATAATTAAGGCATCGGTTTTATGTTTCTGATCCGGATAACAAATTTTTACGATAATGTTTTCGAGCAGTTCTTTATCGTCTTTTATAATACTGTAACCCGACACTTTATGGGAAGCCGATAAAAGTTTTTCTTTTATATAGCTTCCGCTTTCATCTTCGCTTTCTTTTCTCGTATCGCTTAACGTTATGACATAAACGTCTAAAAGCTTGCCGGCTTTTATATCTTTTTTATGTTCTAAATGCCCCATTATAATTGAATTTTAAACTATTACGGCAAAAAAGTCAACGTTTCGACTTGCCGTTTTAAGCAGACGATCTTATAGTCTGCCCCTTAATAACCATTTAGAAATTATTTAAAAAATTCAACTATCCAGTCAATCCGGCAATCCATAAATATATACCCTAAATCACGATTTAGGATTTTATATTCTGGATTTACTTAGGATTGGAATATATAAATATTTTCTAAATCAAGATTTGGGTATACGGCAATCTATAACAAAATGCCGAAAATGCTGGAGATCCCAACATTTTCGGCATCGTTAATAAGTTATTTTATTTAGCTGTTATGCTGTCGCGGTTAATTTATTAATACATTCCGCCCATTCCGCCTCCGGGCATTCCTCCGGGCATTCCTCCGGCAGGTTTTTCTTCAGGCTTGTCCGCAATCATTGCTTCGGTAGTAAGCATAAGCGATGCTACGCTTGCTGCATTTTGAAGAGCTGTCCTTTCAACCTTAGTCGGGTCGATAATACCCGCTTTAATAAGGTCTTCGTATTTGTCAGCAGCCGCATTATATCCAAAAGCAGATTCTTGATTATTAAGAACTTTGTCTATAACTATCGAGCCTTCAACGCCGGCATTTTCGGCAATCATTCTTAAAGGCTCCTGCACGGCTCTTTTAATTATTTTAACGCCGGAATCTTCGTCGTGGTTTGCTCCTTTTAATTTATCCAAGACCTTAGCCGCCCTTAAGAGTGCGACACCGCCTCCGGGAACTATACCTTCTTCTACGGCAGCCCTCGTGGCGTGAAGCGCGTCTTCGACTCTGGCTTTCTTTTCTTTCATTTCGGTTTCGGTAGCCGCGCCTACGTTAATCACGGCAACTCCGCCGATTAATTTTGCAAGTCTTTCCTGCAGTTTTTCTTTATCGTAATCAGATGTAGATTCTTCTATCTGAGCTCTGATTTGTTTAACCCTTTTTTCTATATCTGTTTTTGAACCTGCTCCATCGACTATAGTGGTGTTGTCTTTATCCACGGTTATTCTTTTTGCATGGCCGAGGTCCTTAAGCGTGATAGACTCGAGCTTAACGCCTATATCTTCGGAAATTACCTGCCCTCCGGTTAATGTTGCTAAATCTTCGAGCATAGCCTTTCTCCTGTCGCCGAAGCCCGGGGCTTTAACGGCACAGCAGTTTAAAGTGCCTCTTAATTTATTTACGACAAGCGTTGCAAGAGCTTCTCCTTCAACATCTTCCGAAATTATAATAAACGGGCGTCCCGATTTTGCAATTTGTTCGAGAATAGGCAGTAAATCTTTCATTGCAGATATTTTCTTTTCGTTAATCAAAATATACGGGTCATCCAAAACGCATTCCATTCTTTCGGAATCCGTCACAAAATAAGGAGATAAATAGCCTCTGTCGAACTGCATCCCTTCAACTACTTCAAGCGTCGTTTCCATGCTCTTTGCTTCTTCGACCGTAATAACGCCTTCTTTGCCTACTTTATCCATGGCTTCCGCAATAATAGAACCGATAGTTTCGTCGTTGTTTGCCGATATGGTACCGACCTGCGCTATTTCTTTCTGGTCCTGAATAGGCTTCGATATCTTTTTAAGCTCTTTAACTATTTCTTCTACGGCTTTGTCTATTCTTTTTTTTTCGT